>NZ_JBAHYJ020000106.1:0-130235 GCF_036697665.2 Scytonema sp. PRP1
CAAATCCTAGCTGGTAGTAATATAACTGGTGAATTGAAAACTTGGTGGCCCAGGTGGCAAGCAGCTGTAGACGCCTACTTAGAATTACAAAGTGGTTTACACGAAAATGATGAAAATGGTCGTGTCAGAGAACCGAAGTCGTCTATTCGTTCAGTTGCTGTTTCAGCCGAACTGATACGACTCTCAGATGAAATTTTTCGCCTAAAACAGGAAAAAGAGAAACTCCAGGAGCAGATCCAATTTAAAGACCGCGTGATTGCGATACTAGCCCATGACCTCCGCAATCCCCTGACTGCGGCTTCTATAGCTATAGATACCCTGCAATCTAACTACAATCCTCAAAAAGGTGAATTCGAGCGTCTAACACCAAAGATGACGTTGCATTTATTTAAGCACGCCCGTAACCAAGCCAAGACAATAGACCGTATGATTACTGACCTTTTGCAAGTAGGTCGTGGTAATGAAAGAGAATTTCCCATTCAACCGCAAAAGGTGGATATAGGCAAAGTTTGCCTTGAGGTTCTGGAGGAATTGCGCGATCGCTACATCGCCAAATCCCACAAAATAAAAAAAGATATCCCCAAAGACTTACCCAATGTTTACGCCGATCCAGAACGCATACGCCAAGTGCTGATCAACCTGTTAGATAATGCTATCAAATACACGCCTGAAGGTGGCGACATCAGCGTTTGTGGACTTCACCGCACTAGCCAAAAGGTTCAGTTTAGTATTGGCGATACTGGTCCTGGTATTCCTGAAGAAAACCGCTCGCGCATCTTTGAAAATCACTATCGCCTCGAACGTGATCAAGGTAAAGAAGGTTACGGCATTGGTCTGTGTTTATGCCAGCGCATTATCCAGGCGCACTACGGTCAAATATGGGTAGATACAGCACCCGATGGCGGAGCATGGTTCCACTTTACGTTACCAGTGTATCCAAGTTAGCTAGTTTTTGGATGTGAGTTGTTTCGTTCCCCGGCAAAGCGTGGGAATGCTATCAGTCAGGTGGCTCATATTATCCCTAATTCTTGACTTTGTTTGAGTCAATACTTTTCCTGGCTTCCTGAAAGCCTCAAAGCGGCGATAATTTGAGTATTTGCTTCCGGAAAAGCATACTGATCTAGCTCATCCAAAGTGACCCAACGAATTTCTTCACATTCAATTGGTTGAGGAACACCACCCAGGTAGCGGCAATTATGCACTGTCAGAGTAACGCGCAAGTGGGTATAGGTGTGGTCAATTGTTATCAGATGCTTTCCCACTTCTATCTCTATTCCCAGTTCTTCATTAATTTCCCGTTTAATACACTCCTCGACAGTTTCGCTTGGCTCGACTTTACCTCCAGGGAATTCCCACAAACCCCCCATTGTACCACCGGAACGACGGCGATCAATGAGAATTTGCCCCTTGTCGTTCCAAATCACAGCAACGCCAATAATTTTATGAGGTAGGAGAGTAGTGCTTTCATTCATATAGCAGTCGTATTTGAGTTGTAAATTGCCTCATGAGGGCAGGGAACTCTTAACAGGGAACAGAAATTGTTTATAAATGATTTAGGATTGCTATAGTTAAGAAATAAATTTTCGCCTTATGACAATTTAACTTTTGAAAAAAATCTCATAGGGCAAAAAGAAACGCGCAAGAAAGCCACTGGGTAATCCAGGCATTTGAGACGAGTAAGTTTCAATAGCTTGTTTTTTTCTGTCTTTAACAGAATCAATCGCTAATCGGTAAGCATTACCTATCTCCTCAAAGTTTAGATCAAAAGACAGTGGATGTTGCCAAAGCATCCAAATTGGATACTGTAATAGTTCGACTTGGATTCCTGATGCGGCGATCGCCTCCTGAACCAACTCGTAAGTTGCTTCGTGATCCCCATGAGCGTCTTTTCTATGAGGAACATAAATCTCTTCTGGCATAAAGGACTGTAGCCGTTTAACTAACTCATTTACTATGTATTGGTGTTGGTCATCAGCCAGGTTTTGCAAAGAACCATCTATTTGATTGAGAAAGTGAGTTTCCGAACTTGCAATTCCTAGAATATTTAGGGCATTCGTAGCTTCTTGCTGGCGAATATCTGTGATTGTTTCTGGTGTAATCCAGTCGGGTCTGCCATACCGTCCATCCGTCAGAAAAATGACCTCTACAGGCACTCCTAGTGACCGTTTCAAGGCAATAGTACCACCACAACCTAGAGTTTCATCATCTTGATGGGGAGAAAACACCATTGCTGATTTTTGACTCACTGTTAGTGGCTGACTTTTAAAATACAAAATCCAGCGAGACAGGATGTCTGCACCGATAGAACGAAGCTTAGCTCCGATAATCACTCTTAAGTTACGAAAAATTTGTCTGTTTCCCATGTTCTTCTATGCTTGTCTTTTTTGCGCTAATTAGTGAGAATTTTCTCTACAATATTTCAATATGATTCTTTCAGTGCTAAGTCATACCATTATTCATTCCGTAACCTATCACACAACTGCACTGAGTAAAATATTTTCCAGAAAGTTTTACCTTTCGTGCTACATATGCGAATTTCAAGTTTTAATTCCCAGTTATGATCCAAAAAACCTCTAGCTGTCTCATCGAGACTTTACGCGATCGCCGACAAAGACTCGCCAACCTCATTGATTTTCCGGCAATTCTTTGGTCAGGAAGTAGCAGCCCGCGTAACTTTCCAGCAAATGTCTTTCCGTTCCGTGCAAGCAGTCATTTCCTCTACTTTGCAGGGCTTCCACTGCCGAATGCAGCAATTCGGCTTGCAGCAGGTAAGCTAGAACTCTTCATGGATGATCCCCAACCAGAAAGCGCTCTTTGGCATGGAGAAACGCCTCATCGTGAGGAAATTGCTCAGATGATTGGAGCAGAGGCTGCTAGACCAATGGCAGAATTAGAAATGTGGACAGAAGATGCAGCAACAATTGCCGCACAAGATGCCGCTACTTGGACACAGCAGTCGCAACTGTTGAATAGATGGGTTTTGCCGCAAAAGCCACCGGAAGGAAGTGACTTGGAGTTAGCCAAGGCAATTATCTCGTTACGCCTCATCCACGACGATGGCGCATTAGCCGAACTCCAAAAAGCTGCCGCTGTCACCGTAGAAGCTCACAAAGCTGGCATGGCGGCGACAGCTAGCGCCAAAATTGAAGCAGAAGTCCGTGCGGCGATGGAACGAGTCATTATTGGCAATAATATGGCAACCTCCTACACCAGTATTGTCACAGTTCACGGCGAAGTTCTGCACAACGAGCAATATCATCACGCACTACAACCAGGCGACTTGGTGCTTGCTGATGTTGGCGCTGAAACCGAGATGGGTTGGGCAGCTGATGTTACTCGTACTTGGTCGGTTACTGGTAAATTTTCATCTACCCAAAGACATATTTATGATATTGTACTAGCCGCTCATGATGCTTGCATCGCCAAGATACGCCCTGGAGTGGAGTATGAAGATTTACATTTACTCGCCTGTACTGTGATTGCGGAAGGCTTGGTGAATTTAGGCATTTTACAAGGAAACCCCCAAGATTTAGTGGAAATGGACGCCCACACGCTCTTTTTCCCCCACGGTATCGGTCATTTACTGGGTTTAGATGTCCATGATATGGAAGATTTGGGAGATTTAGCAGGTTATGAAGAGGAACGCACAAGGAGTAACCGTTTTGGTTTAGGCTACTTGCGTTTAAATCGTCCCTTACGTCCGGGAATGTTAGTCACAATTGAGCCAGGATTTTATCAAGTTCCAGCAATTTTAAATGATGCCAATTGGCGTTCCAAATATCAGAATGTTGTTAACTGGGAGCGGTTATCTCAATTTGCCGACGTGCGAGGAATTCGCATTGAAGATGATGTTTTAGTGACAGAACAAGGGAGTGAAGTTTTAACTGCGGCATTGCCGACACAAGCCAGTGCTGTCGAGAATTTAGTCCGTGGTTAGGCAGTACCAAAAAATAAATTATCCATTATGTAGGGGGGCTGACGGCGCACGACAGTTGAGGTTTTACATACAGGACTTGCCGCAGCGCCGTAACCCACCATTGTTTGGCTCACTATCAATTGGAGATTTTTTTAATTGGAAGTCTCTTAAAAAGGACAATGACTTGTCGCTAATAGCTTGGCTTTTAAGCAAATGGTTAATTATCAGTAAAGGTGACTGGGGATTAGGGATTGGGGATTGGGTTATCAAGCATTTATTTTTGTTGAATTTGGCTTCTCACCCATTTACGAAATTCCCTAACCAACTCTAAATAATCTTCCTGCCCAACCTGTTGTAAAAAGTTAGCAATTTCTCGAATGGGTAGATTAGGAAAAGCTAAACTTTGGTTAACAGCTACATATTTATAAGAAGGTTGTAATATATGAATAGTGAAAGAATTGCCGTCATATCGCCAAATCTCAGGGACGCCTATTTCTGCATAAACTTGAAAACGATTCTCTGAACTACTGGTAACGTCAATTTCTACAACTAAATCTGGTGGTGGATCTTGTTGCAAATTGATTCTTTTTTTACTTCTAACCGCATTAATATTTGTAATATAAAAGCATTCATCTGGTTCTGCACCACTTAATTCTGGACGTTTGAAAGTCGTGGAACCAAGGGGATAAATCCTAATGTCTAATTCTTCAGCCAAAGTTTCGACAAATCGTCCGACTACCTTTTTGTAAATTTCATGTTCAGGAGAAGGAGCCATTATTTCCAAATTACCACGATTATACGTGAGCCTTAAGCGACGACTAGCACTAAGTTCAGTGAGCAAAGTTTCATAAGTTTGCCAGCTAATACCTGATAAGTGAATTATTTCTTGAGGTTGAATCAGAGTTTTACTAGTCATATCAATAAATTGACAAATAGAAAATATTTATTACCCTTATTTTCAAGGCTATTTCATTCTATGCACAACCACGCAGAAATAAATTTCACTAGGTTTTAGCCGAATTCGGTTACAGCTGACTGAAAATCAGAATTTTAGCCGATTTTAACCGATTTAAGCTATAAGCTGTGGAACTTGAGTTCCTGGCGAATTGAGGAAGAATGAAATAACCCTGCCCTAACTTTAGTCTAGCAGTGAGGGCGTTAGCGCTTTTCCAGAAACTGTAGAAATTGGGACGATTGTACCAGTTGCTTCTAAATTTTCTATCTACACTCTTATCACCTAACTAGAAGTTCCTAACTTTGGTTGATTTAAAGTTTCCCAGACTACAAGCCATTTTTTCTCCAACTGTGTTGCCTGGTTAATTTTTACACTACTCAAGTTCGCACCATTGAGATTGGCTCTGCTGAGATCAGCGCCTTCCAAATTAGCACCTTCGAGGTTAGCATTCTCTAGGTTGGCATCGCTGAGGTTGGCGTTCTTCAAATTGGCACCACAAAGGTTAGCCCCACAAAGGTTACTACCGCTGAGGTTCGCCTCCTTAAGCTTGGCATCGCTGAGATTGGTTTCTTTGAGGTTGGCACTACTAAGGTTCGCATTGCTGAGTTTGGTGCTATTCATATAGGCACTGCTAAGATTAGCACCCAAAAGCGTGGCTTTACTAAGATTGCCACGCCATAAATAGACACTACTGAGGTTTGCACTGCTAAGGTTTGCACTCCTCAAGTCAGCATTGCTGAGGTTTGCATTACTGAGATTTACATCTTTCAAGTCAGCATTGCTGAGGTTTGCATTACTGAGATTTGCATCTTTCAAGTCAGCATTGCTGAGGTTGGCATTTATCAAATTAGCACTGCTCAGGTTTGCATTCTTCAGGTTGGCATTGCTGAGGTTAGTATCTACTAATCGAGTACCACTGAGGTTACCATCCGATATGCTGGCTCCACTGAGGTTGGCACTACTGAGGTTGCTACCGTTGAGGTAGACAGAGTTGAAATCAACACCTGCTAATTGAGCATTGCTAAGGTTAGCAAGGATGAGGTTCAAACTGTTAATGTCTTGATTGTGAGATTTCAGATTAATAATTTGCTCAAGCAAATCAGATTGACAATTAAGTTCTTTTTCTGCGTCACTCAAGTCTGTGTTGTTAAGAGCTTGAGAAATTGTCAATATTTTTTCAGACTCCTTCTCGACGCGCTGCTGTTCGCTCCAAGCAAAAAATAAAGTACATAAACATAAGTACAAACCAACTACAAACCCTGGTGGTTTACCTTTTGTCAGCAGCAGCATCACGGTAAAACCTGAACCAACCCAAGCCATTGGCTTGACTAACGAAATCACTCTAGTCTTCGCTTCTTGATAGACACTAAATTTTTTACGGTTAGTTAAAGTCATGCTCAATACCTCCCTTGCCTTTGTTGGAATTACTCAAATTTGCTTAAAACTGGCTAGCTATTTAACCTACAAGCAAACGCCATAGAAGAACCTTAAATGTCAATATGCTCAAACCTGGCATACTGTGGTAGACACAAGCCATTTTCAAAGCAGGCAAACATCATGCTCATAAAATGCATTTATCACGCGATGTGCTGCCCGATTAAGTTTAAAATTGTGAA
This sequence comes from Scytonema sp. PRP1, assembly GCF_036697665.2. Lineage (NCBI taxonomy): Bacteria > Bacillati > Cyanobacteriota > Cyanophyceae > Nostocales > Scytonemataceae > Scytonema > Scytonema sp. PRP1. Next base: position 6,488 of record NZ_JBAHYJ020000106.1, read on the forward strand.
AATATAATTCAGGACGAGTTTTGTTGGTTCGAGCTACCCTGAAGGAAGCGACCAAGAAGAGCATTTCTGCTTAACGCGTCCTGATTTTGATGGTAAATATACCTAATAAATATGTATATTAATATACTAACTTATTTTAGTAAGTATTTTTATATTTTTTGTCTGTCAAACTTTACTGACAGCATAATTTGTGAGCAAAATCTCTTAAGAAACTTAACTACAAGCAGTTAAGCGTGGGATGCACCAACTTTTATGATCCTGAACTGTACAGGGCGTTCAATTGGTAACGCCAACAATATGTTATTGAACCCTTCTTTTGAGCGCTGTAGATGAGCTTCTAACTACAGGTCAACCTAAATATTCTAAAATTTATAATGGTTCAACTGGAACTTTGTCTTTCACTACTTACATTAAAGTATCATTTTTTTCATTATTATAACAATTATAAAAAACTCAAATAAAGTCTAGATATTTACATAAAATAAGAAGTGCATTTGGCTAAAACGAAAAACTTAAATATATTCAGATTTCTATAATGATAAAGTTTGTAGACGCACTTAGGGTAGCTTTCTATAAGGTAAAGCGAAGTATAAAATCTTTCTTTTCCTTGCTCTTTTCTCCTCTAGACTTTCTACACAGTATCCCTTTGCTACAGTGGAAGTTAAAAAACACTAAGCTGTATATAGCGCGTTAAAACTCTGCTGCTAACTACCTGTCACTTAACTCATTATGTTTGAAGCACTAGCTGACCGTTTAGAATCTACCTGGAAGAAACTCCGAGGTCAGGACAAAATTTCCCAATCTAATATTCAAGAAGCTTTGCGGGAAGTGCGTCGCGCCCTATTAGAAGCGGATGTCAATCTCCAGGTAGTTAAAGATTTTGTCACCGAAGTTGAAGCCAAGGCACAGGGATCAGAGGTCATCGCTGGCGTACAACCTGACCAACAGTTCATCAAAATTGTCTACGATGAACTGGTAAAGGTGATGGGGGAAGAAAACGTTCCTTTAGCACAGGTTCAGCAGCCTCCGACAGTTGTGCTAATGGCGGGGTTGCAGGGTACTGGGAAAACAACTGCTACTGCTAAGTTAGCCTTGCATCTACGTAAATTAGAACGTAGCTGCTTGATGGTGGCGACAGACGTGTATCGTCCAGCAGCGATCGACCAACTGGTGACACTAGGTAAGCAAATAGACGTGCCAGTATTTGAGCTAGGATCTGATGCTGACCCGGTTGAAATTGCGCGGCAGGGTGTGGAACGCGGCAGAGCAGAAGGGATTGATACAGTCATTATTGATACTGCGGGTCGCTTGCAAATAGACCAAGATATGATGGCGGAGTTAGCCCGCATCAAAGAAACTGTCCAACCCAATGAAACGCTGTTGGTAGTGGACGCCATGACTGGTCAAGAAGCAGCCAATTTGACCCGCACTTTCCACGAGCAGATTGGCATCACTGGTGCAATTCTCACCAAGTTGGATGGCGATAGCCGAGGTGGAGCAGCACTGTCTGTGCGGCACATTTCAGGAGCACCGATCAAGTTTGTTGGTGTGGGTGAAAAGGTTGAGGCTCTGCAACCGTTTTATCCTGAGCGCATGGCATCGCGGATTTTAGGGATGGGCGATGTTCTGACCTTGGTAGAAAAGGCTCAGGAAGAAATTGACCTTGCCGATGCCCAGAAAATGCAGGAGAAAATCCTGTCAGCGAAGTTCGACTTTACTGACTTTCTTAAGCAAATGCGCCTGCTCAAGAACATGGGTTCGCTCGGAGGAATCATGAAACTGATTCCAGGGATGAACAAGCTGTCAGATGAACAACTCAAGCAAGGAGAAACTCAGCTTAAGCGCTGTGAAGCGATGATTAATTCCATGACCCGCCAAGAACGCACTAACCCCGATTTGTTGGCAAGTTCTCCTAGTCGGCGGCGGCGGATTGCTAATGGAGCTGGCTATAAGGAAGCAGATGTTAGTAAGCTGGTGAGTGACTTCCAAAAAATGCGTAATCTCATGCAGCAAATGGGTCAAGGAAGCTTTCCTGGTATGCCAGGAATGTTCGGTGGTATGGGTAACCCAGGGGCTGCCCTTAACCGTCCAGCTGCCCCTGGTTGGCGGGGTTATAGTGGCGGTGCTACCTCCAAAAAGAAGCCGAAGAAAGACAAAAAGAAGAAAGGCTTCGGTACGCTTTAGTCATAAGTGAGTGCTTAGTTGCAACTAAAAAATAACAACTAACACCTGACACTGTGCAAGTGCTAAAATGCTTATTTTAGCATCACTAGGTTCACCCGCCTACTTAATGGGAGGAGCCTACACAAATAGATAGACTGTTTTTAGAGGAGTAACGTTGCCCTTTGAACTGTCTTCGGGAAGCTTCTATAATGTGACTTCCCCATAAACTTACTTGCAAACGGATTCCACCAAACAGGAGAATGATTTCTTAACCATGATTAAACTGCGCCTGAAGCGATACGGTAAAAAGCGGGAAGCGAGTTACCGTATCATCGCTATCAACAGCCTCGCTCGCCGCGATGGTCGTCCCCTAGAAGAACTGGGTTTTTATAACCCTAGAACTGATGAAGTACGACTGGACGTTCCCGGTATCGTCAAGCGACTACAACAGGGCGCTCAACCGACTGACACAGTGCGTCGCATCCTACAAAAAGCTAATGTCCTTGAACAGGTTAGTGCAAAAGCCTCATCATAAGGTCGGAAAAATATCCGCCACAACCAATCCCGACTACGTTGAACTAGTACGGTTTCTGATACAGCCGTTTTTAGATTCTCCGGAGTCTTTGAGTGTCGATTGTGAAATGTCTGGCACCGGCAAACGCGCTTGGATTCGCATTGCCTTTGATAGCTCAGATAAAGGAAAAGTGTTTGGTCGGGGTGGACGCAATATTCAGGCGATTCGCACTGTGGTTGCCGCAGCAGCTACTGCAGCTGGACAATCAGTGTACTTGGACATCTATGGCAGCACTGCTACTCGAGAGGGCTTGTCTTTTGATGACGAGACAGAAGAGCGATTACCGCCGCCAAAACCCAGAGAAAAACGTGGAAACGGACACAAACCTATTGCTAGATCACGCTTCCACTAGGTTTCAATTAGATTGTTGCCAAGTGAAGTATCAAGTGTGTAGATCCCCAAAAGAAGACTTCCCGTAGGGTAGGGTAGTATAGGTATGAAGTAAAATACGGTGTATTTCAGCCTTTATGCTTCAGCCTTTACCCTATTCTTCATATTTGATACTTCAACCTTGTAGTGCCCGAAGGGGTGAAAAACGAGCAAATTTGGTACGCCGACGTGGCTTGGTTAGTGCAATTGCTGGTTGTAGCGCAAAACCCTAATTCATAAATGGAACACTGCGCTCATCCACAATTGGGCACTACATAGCAATAACATTGTGAACACACGATGCTATATCAATTCTTCTCTCAAATTCATCAAAGAATCTCTGTAAGGAGGTGAAAACAGGGAGTGGCTGAAGTCCGTTTGGGTGAGAATGAGTCGATTGACTCAGCATTAAGGCGTTTTAAAAAGAAAATTCAGAAAGCTGGAATTTTATCAGAGGTCAAGCGCCGGGAAAGATACGAAAAACCCAGCTTGCGTCGTAAGCGCAAAGCAGAAACGGCACGCAAAGGGGGTCGCTATTAAATCAAAGCAATGTCTTTGATTGTGGCGGTTGACTAATGCCAACTAGCTGTTAAAGTTAAGCTTTGAATTTGTTGTAAATCCAACCAAGACAAAGTAGAGAAGTGATTGTGTGCTTCTCTACTTCTCATCAAGAAGTCTTAATTTAGACGCAAATGTTCTCAAGAAAGAAAACAACAAAATTATTTGAATTGTCTAGTTCAAGTAAAGTCTATTGCGTATTTTTATAATTTTGGATTTAGAATTTAGAATTTATGATGGCAGGTAGCTTAACAATTGAACTGCCGGATATTCCAAGTGCGATCGCACTGGCAGGAGAGGGGGAAGAAAATCTTAAAACTCTGGCACGGCAAACAGGAGCAACTCTAGTATTGCGCGGGCAAGAACTATATATTTCTGGCACAGAAAAGCAAATTGACCTAGCTAGTCGATTAGTGCGATCGCTTGAAGACCTTTGGAATAAAGGCAATAGTATCTCTAGCACGGATATATTGACAGCGCGTCAAGCCTTAGACAGCGATCGTGAAGGGGAACTGCAAGATTTACAGCGAGATGTCATCGCTAGAACGCGCAAAGGTGAGGAAATCCGCGCCAAAACCTTCCGCCAGCGACAGTACATCGAAGCCCTAGGCAAGCGTGATCTGACCTTTTGCACCGGTCCTGCTGGTACTGGTAAGACATTCCTAGCAGTTGTCGTCGCTGTACAAGCACTGCTTGCCAACCAATTTGAACGGCTGATTTTAACTCGTCCTGCTGTGGAAGCTGGTGAAAGACTTGGTTTTTTGCCAGGAGACTTGCAGCAGAAAGTTAATCCTTATTTACGTCCACTCTACGACGCCATCAACGAATTCATTGATCCAGAAAAAGTTCCATCATTGATCGAAAGAGGCGTAATTGAAGTGGCTCCTTTAGCGTATATGCGGGGACGTACGCTCAACAACGCTTTCGTCATTGTCGATGAAGCTCAAAACACCACACCAGCTCAAATGAAAATGGTTTTGACTCGTTTGGGTTTCCGTTCTCGTATGGTGATTACGGGTGATATGACGCAAACCGACTTACCACTCAATCAACAATCTGGATTAACAGTGGCTGTACAAATTTTAAAATATGTTGAAGGCATAGCTTTTTGTGAATTTTCCCAAAAAGATGTTGTACGCCATCCTCTCGTTCAGCGCATAGTCGCCGCTTATGAAAAGTACGAAAAATAGTCATTAGTCATGAAACAATGACTAATAGATCTATTGCAAAAGTCTAATTTTTTTGAATGAAAACCAGAGATGGACACAGATGGACACAGATAATTTATCTGTATTTCTCGGCTTCACTCTGTGTGGATATGTGATTTCAAATAGTCAGAAACCCGATTTTTGCAAGAAATCTATTTACGGGGACTAGGGATTAGCCCCTCGACTTCGCTCGGGGCTAACGCCTCGCGAAGCGTTCGACTGAGCGCTCACGCCGAAGTCCGAAACGTTAGGGATTGGGGACTGGGAGGAATTGAGAACGGGGATTACAACAGTCCGCCCTATTCCACAGATTGGGATAAGGAGTTGGGATTGGGGCTCCCAACCCAATCGCTAATCCCCAATCCCAAAGCGCCGATTCGTCCCCACCAAGATAGATGCGATTCGGGGGTTACCTTGGTACGACTCGATGACTAATAACTGATAACTAATAACTCATGACTAAAACACTTAAAGAATTTTTGGAAGCTTGTGAAACCCTGGGAACATTGCGTTTCATAGTGACTAGCAGCGCCGCTGTTTTAGAACCACGCGGTAAGCTAGAAAAGCTGTTTTATGCAGAACTCCCGAAAGGGAAGTACGCGAATATGCACACAGAAGGTTTTGAATTTCACTTGAATATGGATAAAATTACACAGGTGAAATTTGAAACAGGTGAAGCGAAGCGAGGCAACTTTACCACTTATGCCATTCGGTTTTTAGATGACAAACAGGAACCAGCTTTGAGTTTATTTCTACAATGGGGTAAACCAGGAGAATATGAACCTGGACAGGTAGAGGCATGGCATACTCTACAGGAGAAATATGGGGAAGTTTGGGAACCAGCACCAGCAGAAATTTGATGTGAAAATTGACCTTATTCAGATCCCCGACTTCTTTAAGAAGTCGGGGAGCTTGTTGATCTTGTTTTTTCACAAATCATTTAGGAGTGCTCTATTAGCCATTAGCTATTTGACCAGAGAATTGTCCGCGTCTTCTTGGCTTTTACAATTTTGTAAACTCAAATACATCGTAATCACCTCCGCGAAGCACAGATTCGGTGTGTTTACCTTGCAAGCGCTTAGCAGTAACTTCCTCTAGAACACCCCAAACAGCACCGAGCGTATAAGTACATTTACGCTCGGAACCTTGAGGTTCGCCTGCAGAACAAAAGGTTTCTGAAGTGTAAACTTTAATAACATCGCCTTCTGATACAATGCTGTGAATAATACATAAGCGAGTTCCATCTTTACCTAAAGCGAACCCAAGTTTGTAAGCAATATCCTCAAAGGACAAAGATGGCTCTGCCAAACCTAATTCTTGTGCGAGACGTTTACCACGATTACGTCCAGCTGCAATCAAGGCGATCGCAGCTGCCTTTTCACCCAAAGCATCTTCTATCCCAACAACTGCTGACTTAAAACAGACAATACTGCTGAAATCTCCAAGTGTTGGACGTAACATACATTATGCTCCAGTAAATAAAGGTCTTTTGGTGTAGCGAATTTAGATTTTGAATGCGCGGATTTTGAATGTACAATCTCAACTCCAAAACGAGTTAACCTTTAAGCTAACAGGGGTATAATTCTGGCAACAGCACGTTTAATTTCAAGAAACAAGATACCTTGCTTAACAACAGAACTTGCTAAAACCAATAAAACTGCTTCAGCACCACAACTTACCAACACGCCATAGCCTTTCTCACCTTCTACGACAATACGATCAACATTGCCGCGAGCTAACTCACGTCCAATGCGTTCGCCCAAGGAAAGCATAGATGCAGACATAGCAGCAGTACGCTCTTCATCCATTCCACTTGGTAGTACCGAAGCTAACGTCAAACCATCAGGGCTAGCAAGAATTGCCCCTTGAACTTCTGCACTACCAGAGACAAAGTTTTGCAGTTCATCTTGCAACATTGAAATGTTAATCATGACTCTTTCCTGGGGAATTGTTAACAAAATTTGGGATATAGGGTATGGAACTTTGACAATTCAAAATTATTTTTTTGAATTTTAAATGAACGAATTTTTTTACACCTTATCTTTTTCAATCGCTGCCTTTGAAAGCAATGTATAGCGCTTCTCCTTTGGATGAAGTCATTATTTATCTGTGTCCATTTGTGTCCATCTGTGGTTCTTATTTCTTGATGTACTGCACTTAACGCCAGAACCGCTATATAAGCTTTGGACGACATTTATTCAGTGGAGTTTTGGTGAAATTCGGCAATTTCTTGGATGAGAGCAATCAACGCTTGTGTCACCGAAGTTTTACAGGTAGCATTGACAGAAATGATCGGCGATCGCGCCTTTTCATCCACCAGTCCCAAAGCGATCGCCACATCTTCTGCTTCCCATGCATCCGGGCAATCGGTGTGAGTCAGCCCAATCACATATGGTATCTGCATCCGTTGGTTAACAAAGTTGAGAATACGCCGTCCAAAACGTAAATGATCCGGGCGATGTGCATCTACTAGCAGGATGTAGGCATGTGCCTTGGCAATGAGGATATCCCACATAAAGTCAAACCGTAACTGTCCGGGTGTACCATACAGGTGCAGCGATTGATTTGCTGCAATGTTGAGTCGCCCAAAGTCCAAAGCGACTGTGGTTTTCTCCTTCAGTTGTCCGACTTCATCTGTCGCTTTCCTATCGGTATCCACGACATCTATTTCACTGATTGTGCGAATCAAGCTTGTCTTTCCTGCACCTACGCCTCCTGTCACCACTATGCGTAGGATTTCCATTTATACCTCCCCAATGGCACTAGAACCATAGTTACCAAACGCTGCTGGGGAAATAACAAAGCTAATCTCAAGACTAGGGGCTATAACTTTAATAAGTAACTTGGAGCGCTCGAGTGCGGATGATTGTGTTAAATACATCAATTTTTGTCCTCTTCAGGAAATTCGACAGTCATCACTTTTGTGTGTACCAATGCAATTTTTTTTTGTATTGCATTTGTAGATTCCGCACCCTGAAATTTTTATATAGCTATACTGTTGTTTTTAATAAGTAAATAGGTAGAAATAAACAGAACTATGTTAATAAATGTAAAAGCCTCTAAAACCCGCGCCCTAGACCAATGACTAATGACTAATGACTGGGTTAACGAGTTAACTTTATTTGTACCGATCTACTTATTGGATATTTATAGCAATCCGCTTTGATTTTTGAAAAAATTTAAGTATTCTGTAGGGTGGGCAATGCTCAGCAAAACCCAGATATAATCCCGATATAGTGGGCATTGCCCACCCTACGTATATTTCAAAAATCAAATAGGAATCCTATAGTAGACAATATCACATAGAACGTGCGCCAGTGGTAATTAAGCGTCTAAACAAGCCTTCTGTCCAGCCGGTTTCTTGAAGAACAGCAGCTGAAGAAACTTCCACATAAGCTTGCTCAATAAAAGCCAAGTCAATCATACAAATACGGCTGAGCGAATCTTTGAGAGCTTCAGTTTTCCCCTCTGTTTGCAGGCGCTTACCGACTTCGTGGATCACCGTCGCCATTGCTGGAACAACGTGCTGAGGTCCAATCCCAATGCGGACGTGAACTAAACCAATTTTCCAACGGCGATCGGCGTAAGCTGGACCCCACTCATCAATACCTGTAAACATTTCGTGAAACCATTCAGTAAAGGTTTGGCGGAGGCGATGAATGCGAGATTCTCCAGTGTGCAAAATCGCATTCATCTCCTGATCGCGTTCCAGGTAGGCATAAAAGTGGTCAGCCATTTGTGGAGCAATTTCTAACCCCCAGTTTGCATGAGATTTCAGCACAGCTTTGTCTTCATCTGTAAAGCTAGAACGCTTTTCCAGCGCGGACATAAATGCATGTGGTTCTAAAGCCATTATCTAAGTTCTCCTCGTATCAATAAAAATAAGCAACCTTAATTAGAAACCTAAACATTGCTGTACAGGCTCTTCTGTATTCGCAATCAAGCCAAAAGGGGTGTAATTTTCGCAACAGCCCGTTTGATTTCAAGAAACAAAATGCCTTGCTTGACAGCAGAACTTGCTAAAACCAATAAAACTGCCTCAACACCACAACCTACCAATACGCCGTAGCCTTTCTCACCTTCTACAACAATACGGTCAACACTGCCGCGAGCTAACTCGCGTCCAATGCGTTCGCCCAACGAAAGCATCGATGCAGACATAGCGGCAGTACGCTCTTCATCCATTCCAATTGGGAGTACAGAAGCTAATGCTAAACCATCAGGGCTAGCAAGAATTGCCCCTTGAACTTCAGCACTACCAGAGATAAAGTCTTGTAATTCATCTTGTAGCATTGAAACTTTGATCATGATTCTTTCCTCCAAAATTTTTGGTAAAGGTGCTCCAGTATTTTCTGTAGTTGTCACTAAATTCGATATCCAGCGATTCTCGAAAGACTGACATACAACATTCCCAAACTCCTCTTCACTAGGCAAAATGGGGGAATTTTCCGCCTTGTCGTTTGCAGCAAGGGATAAGGGGTGGTGTTCTGGTTCTTCAGTATTTTCCACGTATGTGGGTAACAAAGAATCTTCTTCAAATGATAAATTTGATACCTTTTTAAACTGAGAGAATATTCTTTGAAATACTACTGAAAGTAGCTTCAGGAGTTTCCCAAAAGGCATAGCGGCTAAACAGCTTATCCAATATGGTAGTTTTTATTATTACATTCCTTTTTGTCAAAAAAGTTTCTTGTCCATCTACTTTTTACATTCTTAGTTTGTTCTCAACAGGACAAAAACCCTGATTCCACATAAAAGCCTTCTCAACTGGGAACGCATGAAACCACAGATGTAGACGCGTGATGGCTGCTGCAAAAGAATTAGACTGTACCTCCGGCTTCTAGTAGGTTCCTGTAAACTCTTTCGTAAACGTAGCTTTGTTGGGGGCTACGATTCTCGATTAAGCTTTGCTCTTGAGAAAACCAACCAGATTTTGCAAAAACGAGGTACTTATCTTATGTGGTTCTAGTTGTTTAGATTTTTGGAATTGGGAGACAGAGGAATTAAGTGAGTTAAAATCCATCGGATAATCATTTAGGTTTAGTGTAGAATCTGCTAAGGGAATTTCTTCTACCAAACCCGCAAGCATGAGCCGGAAAGCAGCTTGCTGGATTATTGCTATTGGTTGGTTGAGTTGAGAGGCGATCGCACTTAAAGAAACACTACCATTAGCAAATTCCCACACTTGCCACTCCAAAGGATGCAAGTGAATCTGAGGTTTGTTATTAGTAATACTCGTAATACCAGAACTAGCATCCGGGAGGACATCGGCTAGCACTTTCCAGTCTTTTAAAGCTCTTACAGCCATCAGAGCCACTTCTATCGTTCTCAGGCTTAATCCTGTCATCTCTTTTAAAGGTACGGCTGCTTTGCTATCCAGTTTAAAGACTCCCTTTTGGATTGCAAAAAGCTCTCGAACCTGTTGTAATTGGCTGGCAAATAATAGGTTTAACTGCTCAGCACTTAACACTTCCTGAGTTTTCAGGAGTAACCCAAGGGGTGTTGGTGGCGATGTTTCAGGACAAAGTTGTTCAATCAGTTGCCGGTTTGCCCAGCCCCTTTGTATAATTTTGTAGCTTAAACCTTCACCGTTTAAGCTATTAGTAGCAGCAACAACACGCCCTTGGCGAAACCAAATGTAGTAGTAATGAGATTTAGAACCTGGAGCATGAAGGTCTGGTAAAGTACAGACTGTTAAACAACCAGATTTTCGCCCTTGGTCAATCAGTTGAAACAATTCAGCCAAGGAAAAATCCGTAAAAGAACTAGATAGGCTCATTATGAGTGCAAGAACTATAAAAGAATCAATTCATCCGAACTTGCACCCTGATAAATACTTTTTTTAGAAAGTTTGATATTGTGCTTTAGTCAAAAGCTACTTCATTCACTAGAAGCATAAATACAATTTTCAATTAAGAGAACGAGTAATTCTACCAATAAAAAAACCTTTCTCGTTTTTTGCGTAATATTACTTAAAAAATATTAAAATTATGGTATAAAAAATACTATTTTTTTTTGTTGACTTGTGTTTAACAAAGAGATTGGGTTAAGTATTGAGTTTATAGATGTGTATGTGAAATTTTATGAAAAAATAGCAATACAAGTTTTGATTGAATGAGTTATTACTCAAATAAAAATTCATATTTTGCAACATATATTACTAATGCTTGCTATGAAGGTGATTTGGACTTTTTGCTTGGTTTGTTTATTCCTTCTGTTAAATAGGGAGGCGTTAGCTGGAGAGTTATCTGAGCATTTGCTACATTTTCCCCAATGGGAAAAATTAACTTCCGTGCGACCTGCTGTCGGAGATTTGGTTTATCCTGACTGGATAATGGGTTCTTGGCAAGTGAAAAGTACGCTGGTGGATTTAGTTGCACCCTTAGCCCCCGACATCGTTACACCTGGATTTGAGGGTAATCGTCAGTATCTCAAAGAGCCTATAAGTTTTCCAGTGCGATTTGTGCGAGAAACAACGCCTGAACCTGGATTAAAAATCCTTCCCCAAACAAGTCCCAAATCAGCAGTAGTAGCGGATAGAGCTTTTAATGGCTTGAATTTGGCAAAAGCATATTTAGGCGACACTGTATTATCCGTCAAAGTAGATCCAGATTCTCCCAATCGTCAGATTACGTTTTTACGTGGTGAGCGTCAGCTTGTTTCCATTGTCGCAGCACGCGCTACAGAAAATACACCAGATGGCAAGTTCATTACCACAGAAGTGTTTCAACAACTGTTTAAAGGTGGTGGGCGTCCTTATTTCAACACTGTAGAATCCACCACCGCCTACCGCAAACTTTTGACATCCAATCAAGCTATTGAGGCGGATCAAATCACTGCTGTTTATCTGTCGCCTCAAGATCCAGATTACTTTAAGGCTGGCTCTCGACCAGTCGCACTCTATCGCTATCGCCTGGATTTTCTTCCCATCGACGAGGTTCCAACTACTCCTTAAGAATGATTTACTCGTTGAGATGTTGAATTTTTTGTAGTATAAATGTAGTATAAAATTCCAAGCTAACGCTCTTGACCAGAGTGCATCATGGCAAAATTTAGAGATATTCTCACATACTACGATCGCTATCGAGCGGTCATTATTTTCAGTATTGCTGCAGCTAGCATCTTTGAAATTATTGATTTAATTGTACCTTATGCTACCGGACAGATTTTAAACGTACTTTCTGGACAACCGGTGGATCGTGTTATGGAGAATGCGATCGCCGCAGTTGCCAACATCACCCAACTACCACAAAATCGGTTCCTATCTCTTGCAGTGCTAATGGGTTTAATCTTCCTTGTCACCGTTGTGAGAGCGCCGATTCAAATGTGGTCAGCATGGTGGTATCATTGGTACATTGCTTTACGTAGTCGGCAAGATCACTTCAAAAAAACGGTAGCAAAAATCCTCACCCTACCACTAGAATTTTACGACGAAAATAACCCAGGACGCATTGCCGGAAAAATTTCCAAAGGTATAGAAAACCACACCTGGACTTACCCAGAAGTCGCGGGACAATTGATTCCAAAGCTGTTTAGAGTACTGGGAATTTTTGTAGTTATCTTGTTGATCGAGTGGCGCATCGCTTTACTATTTCTACTTTCGTTCGTGGTTATCCTCAGCTTCACTCTTAAAGATTTGAAGCAGTTGACGGAACAAGAACGACGGCTAGATAAATACATGGAAAATACCCAAAGCCGCAACTCAGAAATTATCACCAACATCAAAACAGTCGAAAGCTTTTGCCACAGAACGACTAGAACTGAAACGGCAAAAACAAAGGTTAAGCCGCGAGTTTAAAGTGGTTGTTTTCCGAATTCATCTTGGTTACATCAAGTTGGGTACTTTAAGAACGGCTGTCATTCAGTTTTGTGTTTTTATGGTGCTAGGTTTGACGCTCGCGGCTACGGTAAAAGGACAAATTTCTCTGGGACATTTCGTAACCACTTTAACTGTTTCCAGCATGGCTTATGCTGAGTTGGAACCAGATCAGCAACCTAGCAGAAATTTTTGCCCGTCGTTATGCGTCAATGCTGGGGTATCACGACTTAATGCAGCAGCCCATTGGGGTAGATGCAGCCAGTTTGGAAAGAGACTACCGAGGCTTACAATTTCACCGGAAAAGTTGAAGTTTTCCCACTGAGTTTTGGGTACGACAGCGATCGCCCAGTTCTTTCTGACATCAATCTGTTAATTGAACCATATCAAACAGTCGCACTGGTTGGACGATCAGGTTCAGGAAAGTCTACTTTAGTGAAATTGCTGTTTCGCTATTTTGAGCCGAATCAGGGGAGTATATTGATTGATGGGCAAGATATTCGGACGTTAAATGTTGGGAATTATCGGCGGCGGTTGGCGATCGTTCACCAAGAGGTAGACGTCTTCAACGGGACTTTGTTGGATAACCTGACATACGGCGATCGACAAGCGAGTTTTCAGCAAGTTGAGGAAGCTTGTAGAATTGCCAGATTAGACGAAGTGATTCGCCAGTTACCCCAAGGTTACTACACAGTTGTCGGTGAGAGGGGTGTCAGGTTATCTGGAGGACAACGACAGCGATTGGGAATTGCTAGGGCGTTATTAGTCAATCCAGATGTCCTGATTTTTGACGAAGCCACATCTAGCTTAGATTACGAGTCTGAGAGATTGATTCAGCTAGCGATGCGTTCAATTTTGGGAACCCGCACCACAATTATCATTGCGCACCGTCTGAGTACAGTACGCGAAGCAGATAAAATTGTGGTTCTGGATCAAGGCAAGATTGTGGAAGTAGGTAGCCACGATGAACTTCTGCGCCACGAGGGAATTTACCGCCGCTTACACTCCTTGCAAGAGACAGGTGAACTCGTAGGCTAGGGTATGAAGTACAGGGTGTAGGTAGGGTACGCGATAGTTTAACTGTCCGCTGTCACCTATTCCCTTTTTTTCTAAAAAAGCTTGCATTTCCAAACGCTTGTGATAAGATAATAAATCGTTGGGTGACAAGGGTCGGTGTCCGAGTGGCTAATGGAGGCGGACTGTAAATCCGCTGGCTTACGCCTACGCTAGTTCGAATCTAGCCCGGCCCACCTCAAATTCGGTACCGAGTGCTGAGTTTTGAGTGACTAAAAAACTAATATAGTGATTTAGCATTCATAACTCAGCATTTAAAAACTAAGTCTGCCCGTGTAGCTCAGTGGTAGAGCACACCCTTGGTAAGGGTGAGGTCACGAGTTCAATCCTCGTCACGGGCTTTTTGAAAATAACGAAAAATCAAAGCTTTCAAGTCATGGGATACTCCAGGATAAAGATTTCTGGGTATCCTATCTTGTTTTTTGGGTATCAAATGGGTATTCTGTTTCTAGAGTACATAAATGAGATACCCAAATATTTGATACCCAAATGCAAGGCAGCCCAAATTTGAAGAAGGCTAGTAAAGGCACTGTAGTTGTAGAGAACTTCCGAGATAGGTTAAGACTTCGTTGGAGAGTTCGTGGAGAGCGATATAGCTTATCTTTAGGGCTAGAAGATACTCAAGAGAATAGAAAGCTGGCTGAAGCTAAAGCAAAGCAGATAGAGTCAGATATTGCTTTTGAGAGGTTTGACGTAACACTGGCAAAATACAAGCCCCAAATTACGACTAAATATGCAAGTGTTCACGAAACTAGACCGACACAGCCAAGGATGACTATCTCTCAACTATTTGCAGCCTTTACAGAGCATAAAACTAAAACTGTATCACCACGAACTATTAAACAGAAGTATGAAGTTGTAAGTAAGTATCTTGCTTCTCACTTCGATCCTAAAAAGTCAGCAGAGTTTGTGACATTGGAGAATGCAGAGGGATTTGTAGAGTATCTTCAGCAATCTATGTCAGCAGCTACTATCAAAATCTATCTGTGCCTGCTGAACGCTTGTTGGGAATGGGGTAGAACTAAGCAAGTAACCCAGTACAATCCTTGGAAAGAATTACAGGAGCAAGTTAAAGTTTCTCCAAAACAACCACCTAAACCATTTAATAAGGACGAAATAAAGGCAATTATAAAAGCATTCCAACAAGATCCTCATTATAATCACTACACAAATTATGTACAATTCCTGTTTTCTACAGGAGTACGTACTGGAGAAGCTATTGGTTTACAGTGGAAGCATATTGCTGATAACTTCTCTCATATTTGGATTGGAGAAAGCCTTACCAGAGGAATACGTAAGTCTACAAAGACGAACAAGGTTCGCACTATTCCTATAAATGCAAAATTAAAGGAATTATTACAATTAATCAAACTAGAGAATGCCCAACCAGATGATTTAGTCTTTCCTAGTCCAGAAGGTAAAGCTATAGATGACCACAATTTCTGTAACCGTGCTTGGAGAAGAGTTCTAGAAAAAGCTGGTGTGGAGTATCGCAAGCCTTATAATACTCGTCATAGCTTCATCTCTCATTGTCTAGAGCAAGGTATGAATCCTGTAACAGTTGCCAGCATTACAGGACATGATGTAGAAACACTTTATGAAAACTACGCTGGTCTAGTAAATTCAAAACTAACGTTACCAGAACTGTTTTAACCACAGCTGTAATGAGGGTCAGTTCTTTTGTTAGTCATGGCTAGCTAGCCTGTATACGTGTAAACGTGTATGTTAGCTAGGTAAATTAAGGGATTCGGTTGTCGGACAAATAAACTAGAACCATATCCTAACAGGATGTGTAGAAGCACAAAGGGTGTGGAATGAAAAGGTTTATACCCTCTTTTGTTTTTGTACCTGCTAGACCAATTATTAACTATGAGTCACTTTTTTAAAAGCAAGCTTAACAATAGTCTCCGGTAATTTGCTGAGGACGGCTTTTAAAAGCAGAGGTTAAATTGAACAAGAGCAAAAAGTCTTTGTAACTATTTATGAGAGAGATATTTGATCTGTTTATCGGCAATTCTCCGCCTAAACGAGGAGATCGCAAGCTACGACAAGGAGACTTTGAGGGGGCAATCCAGGAATACAATCAGGCGTTGTCTCTTGAGCCAAATGATGCTATGTCTTACGGACAGCGAGGTTATGCATTTGCTTTGTTGGGAGACGACAAAAGAGCAATAGAAGATTACAATCAAGCACTGCGTCTAGCTCCATCTGCTGCTGCTGTTTATAGTAACAGAGGCATTTCTCGTGAGGCACTTGGAGATCTAAAAGGAGCTATTGAGGATTACAAGCGGGTGCTGTATATCGATTCTTCAATACCTCAAGCTCATTTCCAACTTGGAGTTGCTTATGTAAAGTTGAAAAATTATGAATATGCAGTTAGAGTCTTAAACCGTGCTATTGCACTCAATTCAGAATATATTTCTGCATACGCTTTTAGAGGTATTGCTTATGCAGGATTAAATAGATATCAAGAGGCTCTTAAAGATAACGATCAGGCAATTCGTCTCGAACCTGATTACGCGAAAGGTTATAAGTTTCGAGGTTTGACTCGTATAGAAATGGAAAGTGATTCAGCAGCTATAGAGGATTTACAAAAAGCTGCTGGGCTCTTTTTTAATCATGGGCAGACTGCGGAACATCAAGAAATGATAGCTTTAATCAAAAAACTTCAGGAAGGTTAAGCTCAAGCTTTTTAGCCACTACCGCGCACACAGCAGTGTTAACCCTTTAAGAAAGTTCTTGTGCTGTTTAAGAATGACCTAGTGGAATTACGTCAAATTTATCAGCCTTCAACCTCAGAGTGAAGCCGTTGATTAGCCCTCAGTTCTCACCGAGGGCTTTAATATCGTTTCAATTTTCCAGCTGAAAACTAGTAGACCTTAATCCCAGAGAATGGTACCCAACTTATCCCAGGTTTTTGCACCAACGATACCATCTACTTTCAAGTCGTTTTCTTCTTGGAAGTTTCTCACCGCCTCATCTGTTTGGTCTTGAAAGTTTGTAGTGGGTGAATCACTGTCAAGGTAATCTAGAGCAATCAAGATATTCTGTAGCAATTTTACACTACTACCAGTATCACCCTTTTTTAGAACTGGCAATTCTTTACTAGTTGTTGGTGCCATAATTCAAATCCTCCATAAATTGTAGTTTGATCAGCTTAACCACGTTCCAGATACTTTTTAATGCAATGCACAGAACCTAAGTTTTGTGCAAAGGGGTGAAAGTCGGCGAGTTGATGAACCACAAAACCTAGTCCTTCCCAAATGCGTTTATTTTCCGCATCGATGGAAGCAAGATCCGCCCAATCACCATGACCGTATGTTGGTAACCAGACGTGATTTCCATTATACGTATCAATTTGCACTAGGCTATTATTGGCTGTCGCAAAATACCAAAAACGGGTTTTGCTTGCAGCATCATCCACATAGGTGATTGGTAGAGGGTTGCGAATCACTTCAAATCCCAAGTTTTGCAGATTTTGGGCTATGTCGTCGAAAATTTCTGCGATCGCATGTTCCACACTAGGACGACCGAGAATTCGGTCTGCATCAGCAGGTGAACCCACCAGTAACCGATATTTGCCGTTTGCATCACGTCCTGCAAGAGAAATCAACATATCAATGTGAAATATCGGCTGTTTAGTTCCAGTGCCAGAATATATCACCTCAGTCCATATCTCTCCGTTTACAGAAATTTGACGTACCGTTTCCTGAGGAACAGGTAATTCTGTACCGACGTAAATGATTTGGCGATTTGAGTCAAAGGTTTTCTCATAGAGCTGTTTGACAAACGTATCTACATCAGCACCTTCGGGAACAATTATATTTCCACTATCTTGAATAAGATTTTTGGTATTTTCTGGGTAGTCAGCACCTATGAGAACAAAATCATCCCCAATCAGCACATTTCCACCTTGAAAATAAAGAGGAGACTGAATACTTTGTATATGAGTGGCTTCTGCCACCAACTCTGCAATTGCAGCATCACTCGCTCTTCTAAAAGCGTATGGCTCAACCAAGAAAACCGTTGGCGGTTGGATTGACACATCCTCAACCACAACGTAAGGATCTTCAGCCCATACCAGAAAATTCAAATAGTCAGGTGCTTCCACAATAGTAGAACGTTCAGAAGCATTCGCTGAATCTAGGACTGCTTGTAAATCGCCAGTGACACTCGGATGACTCAGGATAGTAAACTGAGTCGTTGCGGGCAATTGGCGAATCAAATCCTCATAAACTTGCTTATAACTATACTCTCCATTAGCATACGCTGGATAAGTCAGAAGAATGTGTTTAATCTGACCATGAGCAGAGGAGATAATTCTTGGTTCACGAGGTCCAGGCTTGAGAATCTTTGATTGTAGTTCCCTCGTTACCATTGGGTTAGCAGCAAGTTCAGCAAAGTTTGGCTCTGGTTTGTTGCGACGAGCTAAACTTGCTGGTAATGGCAAAGCATTCTGCCGTATTTGATTGTTTGTAGTCATAATATTTTTACCAAGAAAGTGACAATTTCAGTTTCTTCGATGAATTAACGAGTGTCGATACAGATAAGTTCCGAAAAGTTCTGGCATTCGCAGTTTTCATTTTTCTTCGCCTCATCTGTATTCTTAATAAATATCAGTTAAATTATCTTATGCACTTTCAATTCAATAGATTCAAAAGTTTTGTCGCTGGGTAGCGATCGCCATGCGCGGACCCTGCGCTCCACGCGATCGCTACCCATGACACTGTTCCTTGCCCAATCGCCCATAAACGCTTAGATTCCCGACTTCTTAAAGAAGTCGGGAATCTTGTTGTTGACGTAGCCGAAGGCAGCTCGTAGGGCTTATGATTCAGGATTGCTATAGGGGACTACGCTGTCTTTCCATCAATGACTAATTGCTCATAGCTAATCTACCCTAGCGGAACACCTAGCGGCGAACGAGGGTGACAGAAGTAGCATTTACCGCCCGGCTGCAACTATGCCATTTGCATCATCTCAATAGTGCTTTGACACCAAAAAGCAAAAGATTATTGGGGCTCAATGTGCTGACGAGGAGCAACACCGGGATTAACCATTTCTGCCACCTCTTCTTCCGGCAGACTGTTGAGTTGAGTTTGCAATTCTTCGGCACTGAAGTTATAACCACTATCTTGAGCAATTTTGACCCAGTCATGGGTATCGGTTGCGGCTTTGAGTTTTTGTTTTAATTCTTGGTCTTTTTTGGCATCTGCTAAAAATTCAGTGACACCTGCTTGAGACATAACTGTTATTCTCCTTTTCATTAAGCCTGTTGAGTTTTAGATTTGAGAGGCGGAGGGTTTGAGGCACTGCTATCATCGGAAGGATGCTATCACTTAGCGGAAGTGGGTAGGATTAGAGCAACTTGCTTTTCTCTTGGCTTGCGGTTCCTGTTCAGTTGAGCAATTGTATGTTGTGCTTCCTTAGCGCAATAGACATCTTGAACTTGATCAATCACCGCTTGTAATGCCACCGTTGCAACTTCAGCCGAATTTGTCTTCGATTTGTCATCATCGTTGCTGAAGTCACTATCAACGCTTCTATTGATAGACTAGCGGCTTTTGAAGCACTATAGCTTCCCCTCACAGGCAGATTCACAAGCGCCTATTAACAGTGAACAGCTACCTACGCAGTTATCAGTTAAATACGAGTGGTGGCGCGTCCCCCACCAAGAGCACCTTTATGCGTTGGTGGCGGTGAGCGCATCCCCCAAAGCGCCCGTCTGATAACTGATAACTGATAACTGATAACTGATTTAATTGCCCCTGCTATCTCAAGCTGTTCCGCCATTAACGCGGATGTTTTGCCCAGTGATCCAACGCGCTTCGTCACTGGCAAGAAACGCCACCACGTCAGCAATATCTTGCACTTGTCCCAGTCGTCCTAACGCTGCCATTTGGGCAAAACGATTTATTTGTTCTTCAGTTTTGCCTTGTCTGAACAGTTCTGTGTCGGTGGGACCAGGAGAAATGACGTTGACTGTGATCTGCCGTCCTCCCAACTCTTTCGCCAGAACCCTTGTGATTTGTTCGACAGCACCTTTAGTTCCCACATAAGCACTATAGGTAGGTAGCATCATAGCCGTCGTTGATGAAGAAAAATTGATAATGCGTCCACCGTCTGCCAAGTGGTGTGCAGCTTGTTGACAAGCAAAATAAGTCCCTTTGACATTGATGGCAAAAATCTTGTCGAAATCTTCTTCTGTTACTTCAGTAATTGGTTTATAGAAAATAACACCAGCATTATTGACTAAAATATCGATTTTGCCAAAACGTTCAATTGTCTGCTCAAAAAGTCCCTGAATATCAGCAACTTTGCTGACATCGGCCTGGAGTGCAATTGCTTGTACTCCAAGCTTTTCGATTTCTGCAACAACTTCTTGTGCCTTGTCTGCATTACCCGCATAATTCACGACAACTGACGCACCGTTACTAGCTAATTTCAGGGCGATCGCTCGTCCAATTCCCCGTGATGCACCGGTCACAAGCGCAACTTTTTCTGCAAGAGGTGCCATATATGTCTTTCCTTTACTAAACATTAATTTTGCTTCTAGGTTCAACCTAGAAGCAAAGGTGGGTGTTTCTATGTCTCTAGAAAATTCTTGAGAATTAGCAACTGTTGCTCAAGAATTTTCGTTTCTTCAGGTGTTTCTTATGCCAAATCAAAAAGCAAGATTTCTCCACCAATATCGGTAGTGATTTCAAGTTGCTCTTCGCCACTGATTTGTACTCCATCACCGGCTCTGAGTTCCTCACCATTCAACGTTACGATACCTTGAGCTATTTGCAACCAAGCATAACGATTGGGTTTGACGTGATAATTTATAACGTCACCAGGTTGTAAAACAGATGTGTATAAATCCACATCTTGATGAATGGTTATAGCACCATCACGCCCATCTTTGGCACCAATTAAACGTAGTTTTCCATGCCTTTCTTCAAGGGGAAAAGCTTTTTGGTCATACCTTGGTTGCAATCCTTGTTTGTTAGGAAGAATCCAAATTTGCAGAAAGTGGACTGGGTCAGTTTCAGAATGATTGTATTCGCTGTGTGTGATACCAGTACCAGCGCTCATGATTTGCGCTTCACCAGGACGTATGACTGAACCAGTTCCCAAGCTGTCTTTATGTTCTAGTGCTCCTTCCAATACATAGGTGAAAATTTCCATATCACGGTGTCCATGTGTCCCAAAACCAGCGCCGGGAACAACACGGTCATCGTTAATCACTCGTAGAGCGCGAAATCCCATGCGGTCTGGATCGTGAAAACCACCAAAGGAAAATGTGTGGTAACTATCGAGCCAGCCTATTTTGGTACGACCACGTGCATTTCTATCATGAATGAGGTGAGTTTTGGTATTAGCAGCCATAGATTGTCCTTCCATTTTGATGGTTTATTACAGTAAAAAAAATCAGTACACTTGTTGGCTACCATTCATCAATTCTGGTTACAGCACCAGAACAATTTTTCTCTTTGGTAGCTACACTGCAGGAATGATAATTTTGTAGTTGCTTGAAAACTAAGAAATTTCCTGAACCAATACTCAATTTAGGTATGTTTGAATACCAGGTTACAACAGCTATGTTTACAAAATCACTAAACAAACTTTTTCTTTAGATTTCTCTAATTGCACCTGGTTTTCAACTATCTCAATCTTAAAATATGTACATATAAAATGAAAAGTACGCACTTTCAAGTGCGGTACTTACCAAAAGGATACTGCTATGTGATTTCCTTATCGCTCAACAATGACCATGACTTTAGGTTGGATTGAGCGTAGGACAAAATCAATAGATAAGCTGGGTTGAAGAACAAAACCCAGCCTACAATATATGACTAATAAGCTATTAGCTATTAGCAACAAGAGACTTATCTGACAGCAGGTTGTCTGACAACAGCTTGCTCTTCAGTTTTAATATTGGCTGCATTACCATTTCCATTTTGGGTGACAGCTGCTTGCAGATGGGCTTCTAGGAACCAGAGCCGCTTGTCAATGGTACGAGACACTTCGGTGTAAAGGTCTGCCGTGTCAGCATCGCCTAGGTCATTCGTTTTGTCAATAGCTTCCCGCAACTGCTTAGCATAGGGTGCAAAGCGGTCTGCTAAAGCTGTGACATGCTCCATACCCATTAAAATATCAGTAGGATATTCTGGCACGAATGAATTTGCAGCAGCCATACGAACTGTGCCACAAGCATAACCACCCAAGGCGGTGATGCGCTCAGCAAACATATCAATGTACTCTTCTAACTCACCTGCAATTTCATCGAACAATTCGTGCAACTGGTAGAAGTCGGTGCCTTTAACGTTCCAGTGCGCTTGCTTGGCTTGGCTTTTCAGATCCGATGTTGCGGCTAGAGTTTGGTTAAGAATGCCAGCAATCTGCTTGCGCGCCTCGGCTGGAATGTCAATACGGGTCGGGTACAAACGTGTTGAAAGATTATCGCTCATTGTTCTACCTTTCTGATCAGCGTGACAAAACAAGTTTACAGATACTGCTATGCTGCCGGAAACTCTCTACCGACAGATGGAATTTTTGCTGAACCAATTATAATTTTTGTTAATATTTTACTCTTCGGTTCATAATTGATTCCGATAGTTGTCTATAGCACCGTATGTAGCACCGTAGAGGCGTTAGCGTAAGCGCAAAGCGTGCCGCAGGCATAGGCGTAGCGTCTGGGCTACTGAGAAGCCCCCCGCTTTGGCAGGCTCGCAAATTGTATCATTTTGTAAATAGTCGTGGGGAAAGCTAAGCTCTATGTGAGTGGGTGCACCAAATTAGAAAAATATCTAGACTTTGGAGCCACGGATGATGGTGTTAGATTTTAATCGCTCTGAACGTGTGGTTACTCAGGATATGGGAGAAGTTCGAGTGCAGGTAAAGCTCACAAATGCAGTGGATGAAGCTTTGGTCAATCGAGGACTGCTTAACCCAAATCAGTTGCGTGTGCATGAAACACAAGGACTTGTAGACACGGGTGCGGTACGTACTGTGCTACTAAGGGAAATACTGGAAAAGCTTGGTTTAAGAATTCGAGGTCAGCAAATGGCAAAATATGCTGATGGCAGACAGGAAGCAATAGGATTGACCGAACCTGTGATTATTGAGATAGAAGGGCGTGAGACGACTGAAGCTGCTTTAGTTGCAGGTGATGAGGTGCTGATTGGTCAGACTGTATTGGAAACGTTAGATTTACTTGTGGATCGCAAGAATCAGCGTTTGATTCCAAATCCAAAACATCCGGAGTATCCAGTATTCAGGATATAGTTTTGGAACTACTACTGCACTTTAGCCATAATTAACTCTCCTGCGGCTTTACTGTCCAATGGTGAGGAGAAAAAATATCCCTGAGCATATTCACATTTCAACTCTTGAAGGAATGCCAGTTGCTCTTCTGTTTCAACTCCTTCTGCTGTCACATTTATACCAAGTTTGTGTGCGAGAGTGACGATCGCCTCAGTAATTTCTGAATCTACTGACAAAGCACCCATACCACTAATAAAGGAACGGTCAATCTTCAACATACTAATGGGAAATTGGTGGAGACGACCTAGTGAGGAATAGCCTGTTCCAAAATCATCAATTGATAACCCAATTCCAAGTTCCTGCAGTTGTGAGAGTACAGTAGCTGCCTCATTTCCATTTTCCATGATCACGCTTTCAGTAATCTCTAGCATTAAGCGATCAGTGCTCAAACCTGTTTTCCTCAAAATGTCTACAATTTGCACCACCAAATTAGGTTGCAAAAACTGCTTGACAGAGAGATTAACACTGATTTTCCCAGGCGCGTGATCACCAAATCGTATGTGCCAAGCTTGTAGTTGGCGGCAAGCCTCGTGTAGTACCCAATAGCCAATTGGAACAATCAATCCTGTTTCTTCTGCTATAGGTATGAACTCGGCTGGATTGATAATACCTCGTTCTGGATGCTGCCAGCGCACTAAAGCCTCAAACCCAGCTATCCGACCAGTATTAAGTGCCACAATTGGTTGGTAATAGACGTGAAACTCTTGGCGCTCAAGGGCGTGGCGCAGATCTGTGTCTAACTGCAATCTAGCTACGGCTTGAGTATACATCTTGGGATTGAATATCTCGCAACGTGCCTTACCCGAGGACTTAGCATGGTACATCGCTGTGTCCGCGTCGCGCAGCAAATCTTCTGGTCGATCATACCCAGTTGTACTTAGGGCGATGCCAATACTTACGCTCGTAAAAACTTCTTGCCCTTGGAGAATAAAGGGCAATGAGAGAACCTGTTGAATTCTGTTAGCAACGTAGAGGACATCACTGACATCCTGAAGCTTCTCTAGCAAAATTGTAAACTCGTCTCCTCCAAGTCGAGCCGCTGTGTCTGAGTGACGTAGACAGGTTTTAATCTGGTTGGCGATCGCGCATAACAATTCGTCACCCACAAGATGTCCAAGGCTGTCATTGATCACTTTAAAGCGATCCAAGTCCAAAAACAGGACTGCGAACAGCTCATGATTCTCCTGACATTGAGCCTGATCAAGTGCCTGCTTGAGGCGGTTCATAAAAAATGCTCGGTTGGGTAAGCCCGTCAAGGTATCGTGAAGGGCGGCGTGCAGTAATTGCTCTTCTACCTGCTGGCGAACGGCAATTTCTTTTTCTAGCTCAAGTTTGGCAACCTCAGCCACCTTCGCTCGTAGCAGAGCCTTCTCTGCTTGTTTACGCTCAGTGATGTCCCGAATGATAACTTGCGTTGCCCCTTTGCTGCGATAAGTCACTGGTATTCCTGTGATCTCCACATCAATAACCTGACCGTCAAGCCGGACTAACTTTCCCTCGTTGACAGCAGGTTGGTTTGCCTTCTCCTGAAAAAGCTTCAGTTGCACCTCTGGGTTTTGCTGCTCATTTAAATAGATGAGATTCTCTATTGGTTGACCGATGAGTTCTTCTGGATTTGCTGCACCAAATAGTTTGACACCAGTCGTATTTATGTAGGCTAATTTCCCTCTACTATAAACAGCGATAGATTCCGGAGAAAGTTCTATCAGGCGGCGATAGCGTTCTTCACTTTCTCTCAGCGCTGCTTCTGATTGCTGGCGCTGTATCATCGTCTCTTCTAAAGCTGTCAGATTCCGCCGTAACTCCAATTGTGTGATCACCTGTCGTCCTAGAATCCGTAAAGCTTCTTGTTGTGCAGCACTCAAATTTCGTGGTACGTAATCAATGACGCATAAGGTTCCTAATGCTAGATTCTCTGGAGTAATCAGCGGAATACCAGCATAAAACCGAATCTTAGGCTCTGAAGTTACCAGAGGATTGTCACAGAAGCGAGCATCCTGGCAAGCATCCCCAACGATAAACAGGTGAGGCTGTAGAATTGTGTAGGCGCAAAAGGCTACATCGCGAGGGGTTTCTGATGCGTTTAAACCTACTTTTGATTTGAACCATTGTCGGTTAGTATCAATCAAGCTGATGAGCGCCGTTGGCGTGCTGCAAATATGTGCAGCTAAACGGGTAAGATCATCATATGCTTCTTCCGCAGAGGTATCGAGAATCTTGTACTGATGTAGCGCCTTAATCCTGGCTGCTTCATTACTTGGGAGTGGGAAGCTCACTATCTTAAGTATTCTAATTTTAGTTTAATGGACACTAGACAATTTTTTTAAATTAGGTAATATTAACTGAGTTCCTGCAGCCAGCTAAACAAGAATTACCCATGTACATAAAACATCTGTTTGAATTACTATAAAAGCTGTGTTGTTCAACTCTAATTTGTTCATAACTGATTACGCTGCTCATCCAAGTGATCAAGAATCTAAGAAATAGAAACGCCTAGTGGCTACCTCATTCCTGGAGCTTCATAGGTTCTTGTTCAAAAAATTACATAAAGTACAAAAAACTCGTCTCAGTAATTTTCTCTCCAGGCTTAAAAATAGAAATGAAAACAAGGGGATAAATATCTTCCCGATTTAGAAGTAAAGTATATATATTTATACACGTTCCAAAAAAAAGATCAGGAACATTCATCTACAGTGACAGATTAGTACCGTCGTAAAAAATAGTTGTCATCAAAAAGCAGGGTGTGGTTGAAAGCTAAGGGAGATGCTCCTAGCTCCTGTTTCTCATGTGTCTCAAGGGCATTGAGCCTTTGAATTCTGCATACTACGGAAATAGAGGCTCTTAAATCAGTTATCAGTTATCAGTTATCAGTTATCAGTCAGTCAGGCATATGGTGGGGGATGCGCTCACCGCCCTCCGGGTATGCCTTCGGCACGTCTTCGACGAACGCCACTTGCTCTACTTGGGGAAACCCCAAGACCGCAGTGGCTCACCACCAACGCCTGAGGTGCTCTTGGTGTGGTGTTTCCCCTTTCGGATGAAACTGATAACTAATAACTGGTAACTGTTAAAGCTTATCTTATATAGATTTCACCTTACTTTCCGTTACTTTGCACTTTTGTTGTGCCGCGAACCACTTTCTCTTTTCCACATCCCATCAAAAGTCAGATCTGTCTCAGATTTACACGCCCGCGTTTATCAACTTTCTGCTTGAATTGGTGTACTTTAGACTACTTTTAGTATTTCTTCAAATGCCACAAATAAACAGCAGCCTTTATTCTAATTTTGCTAGATCTTTGTTAAGAAAGTTTACAATCGCTTAACGAAAGGAAATAGTTTTGATGGTAGTTGTACATGAGAATAATGCACCACATCACGTTGTAATCATTGGTGGAGGCTTTGGTGGACTGTATACAGCAAAGACTCTTGCCAAAGCGAATGTCAATGTTACTCTCATCGATAAACGTAACTTTCATTTATTTCAGCCGCTTTTATATCAAGTTGCGACAGGTACGCTATCACCTGCTGATATCTCCTCACCATTACGAGCTGTATTCAGGAAAAGCAAGAATACAAAAGTGTTGTTGGGAGAAGTAAATGATATTGATCCAGAAAGCAAAGAAGTTATTCTGCGTGATAGAACAATACCCTACGATACATTAGTTGTTGCTACAGGTGCTAACCATTCCTATTATGGTCACGATAACTGGAGACCATTGGCTCCAGGCTTGAAAATTGTTGAAGACGCCATAGAAATACGTCGCCGGATATTTTCGGCATTTGAAGCAGCAGAAAAAGAAACTGATCCCGAACTACGCCGTGCTTGGTTGACTTTTGTAATTGTCGGAGCGGGTCCCACTGGTGTAGAGTTAGCAGGTGCGATCTCAGAATTGGCATACAAAACTCTCAACGAAGATTTCCGCAACATCGACACCTCAGATACTAAGATTTTATTATTGCAAGGTGGCGATCGCATCCTCCCTCATATGGCACCACAGTTATCAGAAGTAGCAAAAGTATCTTTGCAAAAGTTGGGTGTGGATACCCAAACTAATACCAGAGTGACAAATATTGAAAATGATATTGTTACTTTCAAGCAAGGTGATCAAGTTCAAGAAATTGCCTCAAAAACTATATTATGGGCAGCAGGTGTGAAAGGTTCCTCTTTGGGGCAAGTTTTAGCAAACCGCACAGGTGTAGAGTGCGATCGCTCCGGACGTGTAATTGTAGAACCAGACTTGACGATTAAGGGTTATAAAAACATCTTTGTCATCGGAGATTTAGGCAACTTCTCTCATCAAGATGGAAAACCCTTACCTGGTGTTGCACCCGTAGCCAAACAAGAAGGAGAGTATGTAGCTAAACTCATTAAAAAACGCCTTCAAGGTCAAACACTACCACAATTTCGTTACAATGACGTAGGTAGTTTGGCGATGATTGGCAAAAATTTAGCTGTTGTAGATTTAAGCTTTATCAAACTCCAAGGTTTCCTTGCTTGGATATTTTGGTTAGTCGTTCATATCTACTTCTTAATTGAGTTCGATACTAAATTACTAGTAGTATTTCAGTGGGCATGGAATTATCTCACTCGTAGTCGTCGCTCTAGATTGATTACAGGTCGAGAAGCTTTTGAAGAAGCGAAAACTGTTACCAACGATGTTCCTTCGACCACTATAAAAGTGCAAAAAGCTTACAAAGTAGGAGTCTGAAAAGATGGATAATTCACTAAAAATCTATACAAACTATTTTCATTTATAGGCTTTGTCTACTAATTTTAGTATGTAACAGAACTATAAACCCTATCCCCTAATTTTGGCTAGGACAAGGAGAAGCGGTAGGTTGAGATGATGGGGTAGCAACAGGTGCAGGAGCAACAAAATAGATTTGACCATCGGGGCTTGTACTATACCTTGCGCTTCAACAATTAAAGGGATTATTTTGTTTTTCTTGTTGTTCCTTTCAACTTTATTGCTGTGTTCCTGCTCATGCTCCTCCTTGTTTTTTTGTTCAGTAGCTCATCTCTTAATTAAATTAGTACACTAATGTGCCACGAATGACCGAGAATTAGTCTCTGTACAATTGAATCATGCAACGCTCATCTTGCTTTAACTAGCACTAACACATCACCCAAAAGTGACTAAAGCTAAATTTTCACCTGTTTTCTATAAGCGTTAGGTGTTGTACCCATGAGCTTACGAAAGACGTTTGTGAAGTGGCTTTGGCTTTGAAAACCTACTTGCTCGCAGATTTGGTCTATTGCTTCTTCTGTTTTAGCCAACAACCTTTTTGCTTTCTCTATTCTGCAATTCATCACGTATTGATGCGGCGAAAAACCAGTTGATTGTTTAAATAGGCGTGAGAAATAATACATACTCATTCCCACAGCAGTGGCAATTTCAGCCAAGCCTAAATCTTTTTCTAAGTTTTGATTGATATACTCAATTGTTTGCTGCAACTTCAAACGCGAAAGCCCTTCGGAATCGGAATGTCTGGCAATCTTAGCGGAAGGTGCAGAATAGTGCTTTAGTAAATGAATGCAGAGGGTGGTTGCGAGAGATTCGATGTAAACACGGCTACCTTTGCCATCTGATTCCAGTTCTGAGTGTAGCGCCAGTCCAATTTGCTGAATCAGCGGGTCTGCGGCAGCAAAATGTGGTATGATCTCCATCTGTTGCAAATCGACTGAATCGTAGGCAGCACGAGCAAATAAAGCTTTTTCTAAACTCAGGACTAAAAATTCAGATTCTAACTCCCAACTGCTTTTGTGATAACTGTTTGCTGGAACGACTGCAACATCGCCATATTTGATACACTCATGCTGAACGTGTCCATTCAACACCCGTTCTGCGTTAATAGACTGTTTTGTCAGGCTGACACCAATGACGTGCTGTTGAGGAGTATGTTCTGGTGTCTCAAAAGCTGGCTGTTGATGATGATCCAAGCGGATACCATCCCAGTTGGCATGGTAACTGGACGCAAGGGGCGATCGCGGAAGAATTTGTGAACAGGCATCTTCCTGAGTAAAATCAATATTTATGATTTCCTCTATTGGCATCGCTCTCACTCCAGAAACGATTGCTTTTAACCTTTAACCTTTGCTGACTTTTTTTATTCCCTGGATGGTTGTCTTTAAAAGCAAAATGTTTAATGTTTAAAATATTAACACACTAAGCGTTCAAAATAATTTGCGACTTTGATGAGTTACTTTGTTATCTACGACGGGAATTGTAATCTCTGTGTCACCAGTGTGCAATTGCTGGAGAACCTTGACCAAGGACAACTGTTTCGCTACGCCCCCATGCAAGATGAGGCAACTATCAAACGGTGGGGAATTACACCCCAAGATTGTGAGCTTGGTATGATTCTCATTGATGCGGATGCACCAGAAAGACGCTGGCAAGGCAGTGCGGCGGCTGAGGAAATTGGACGGCTGTTACCTTTAGGGAGTGTATTTGTGGATGCATATCGCGCTTTACCTGGGGTAAAGTGGATGGGCGACCAGGTTTACGAACAAATCCGCGATAACCGTTACACCATTTTTGGCAAGCGTTCCAGTACTTATAAATCTGTGTATTGTGTTGACGGTAGCTGCAACACAGCTAAAAACGATGCATTATGATTCAGAATTATCATCCGTGACAGTTACCGAATCAGAGTTAAAAATTTCTAGTGTCTGCTGACAAAACTGTTTAAGCTTTTCCCCTATCTGTGGGGAAGGTTCAGATGCACCAACAAAATTCCAGTTTTCCACTGTAGAAAGCCGCCACTGTTCACCAAGATGGTTGAACCCAGCGGCTTCCACACCTATTGCACGACGTGAACCGTTTAAGGGGTCTTGATAAAAACGGATTTGAATTAGTATACTGCGGCTTTGCCAGGATTTACTGATACCAGGAAAGTGAAAACCTATGTCTATAGAATCTGGATCGACTAACTCCCTGGTTTGCGGGTCATTTTTCCAAGGTTTGAGATCCGATCTGGCATCTGGAAACTCAAATTTGAATAAATTTACTACGGTAGCAATCTTGCTGGCGAATTCAAGGTTTGTTGCCATCTCAGATGCGTTCACGAAAAATGCTCCTATGTTGTTTCGGCTGACTTTGTGTGACGACAGAAAAACCGCTATAAGGCTTGACGTGTTTGGCTTTCAGCTTATCAAGACTTCTTTAACTTAGCAACTAGTGGTCTATCGCATTAATTATGATGGTTGTCTGATTTCGTAGTAAGGACTTTAGTCCTAAACTCATTGAGCGCTCTTTGCGCTCACGTGCCTTCCTATCAAAACTCATGCGGTTAACCAATCGTCCAAAAATCTTAATTCAGCGGTTTTGAAACTGGTATGGCTATATTAAGTAATTGTACTTAATATTTTTAGAAAAGATACTGAAAATATGCCTTCGAGGCAAAATATCACGTCAAGATAGAGGATTTTCAGCAAAATCCCTCGTTAGCAAGCACGAGAAAATACCCTAGCGATCTAAAATGACACTGATAATTGGCAAGTAAATAAGTTCAGCTTATGCCGCGTCAACGCTCAATTTTGTCATTGATTCTGGTATTGTTGGCAACATTTCTCATTAGTTGTGGCGGTCCTAGCGTCGCAACACCACCTCCAACGTACACACAAGCTCAAATCGTGAAAATTCAGGAATATACTCCTGAAATTCAGGCTGTGCGCGATCGCTCACAAGAACTGGAAAACCTGATCCAAACCAGACAGTGGATCAACGTCAGAAACTTCACACACGGTCCTATGGCAGAAGCCAGGCTGTCGATGAACTACATCACATCCAATCTGTTCCCTAAAGACCAAGCAGCAGGGCGTGAGTTAGTGCGTGATTTATTGGATCACCTGATTAAAATCGACCAAGCCGCTGATGTGGGTAACACGAATAGTGCCTTGAATAACTCCGTAGCTGCTTTCGCAGATATTGACAAATTCCTACAGCTGGTTCCTAAAACAAGCAGCCAGTCAGAAGAAAGCGAAGCGTGATAGGCTGAGGAGATGAGGGAGATAAGGGAGATGAGGGAAATGAGGGAGATTAAAAGATGAATTTGTCTTTAAGCGCTTCCCATCACTCCACCTCCCGATCTTCTCTCTCTTGGCAAAAAGAAAGAATGAGTCATGTAGTTATCATCGGTTGCGGTGTGGTTGGGGCAACAATTGCTTACGAACTCAGCAAGGTAAAAGGGCTAGAAATCACAGTTGTTGACCGACAGCCACCAGCCCTTGCCTCGACAGGAGCAGCACTGGGTGTTTTGATGGGTATCATCAGCCAAAAAACCAAGGGTAAGGCTTGGCAGATGCGACAAACAAGCATCCAGCGTTATGAAACTCTCATCCCTGAACTGGAAGCCGTCACAGGTCGTAAAATTCTCTTCAACCGCCAGGGAATTCTCATGTTACTCCCTGAACCCTCAACGTCTTGTTTAGAAGGAGATGCGGGAATCTTACAATGGGAAAAGCTCCAAGAAATCCGTCAATCTCAAGGTTTTTCCCTAGAAATTTGGGATAAGACTAAACTTAAGCAAATTTGTCCTCAGGTCGATAACGATAAGATTGTGGGCGCTGTTTACTCAAGATGCGATCGCCAAGTTGACCCCACAGCACTCACATTAGCTTTAGTTGACGCTGCACAGCATCACGGCGTAACTTTCAAATTTGACGTTCAGGTTTTGGGTATAGAACCCCACCCCCTACCCCCTCCCCTTGAAAGGAGAGGGGATACAGAACCCCACTCTCTGTCCCCTTCGCATGAACGGGGAAGAGGTGCTGAAAAATATTGCTACCAACTTGAGACAACACAGGGAAAAATTGCCGCCGATTGGTTTGTTGTGGCGGCTGGGCTGGGTTCATCTTTGCTTACAGCACAATTACAGCAAATGATTGATATCCGCCCTGTGCTTGGGCAAGCTTTGCACCTCCGCTTAGGGTATTCTTTGGGAAATCCCGACTTCCAACCTGTGATCACTGGTGATGATGTCCATATTGTCCCCGTAGGTGCTGGAGATTACTGGATAGGTGCTACTGTTGAATTTCCTAGCAATAAAGATGAAATACCACCCAACAAAGAACTGCTGGAGTCTGTTAGACAACAAGCGATCGCCTTTTGCCCAGACTTAGCCAAAGCAACGACTATCCGTACTTGGTCAGGGTTACGTCCCCGCCCTGAAGGACGCCCAGCACCAGTGATTGGTAAATTGCCTGGATATAATAACATCCTGCTTGCTACCGGACATTATCGCAACGGCGTTTTACTAGCGCCTGCAACAGCTGACGCAATTCGTGAGATGATTGTTCATAACGATTTTTAACGTGAGTTTGATAGACCTCTCCCACCCAACCTCCCTCTCCTACAAGGAGAGGGAGGAGCAAGGTAAAAATCAGAGTTTTAAGCCTCTCCCCTTGCAGGGGAGCCAGTGTGTTGCGGAGCCAGCACTGAAGACGGGTTTCCCGTCGCAGGTGACTGGCGTTGGGTGCCCCGTTGAAGCATCTGGCGTGAGAGGTTTGGAGAGGGGTCAAATCAATATACATCGAACTCACGTATTTTTAATAACATCCCTTTTTATCTTTGCGTCTTTGCGCCTTTGCGCGAAGCTTTTCATTGAAATGTCAATAACAGAAAAAAAAATTCAAGTTGGGTCATTAGAATGGTTTTACCGTGAATCTTTACCCATTGGTAGAACTGATTTGCTCCCTGTGTTACTGCTGCATGGACTACCATCACAAAGTTACAGTTGGCGCAACATTTTGCCAGCTTTGGCAAAGCAAGGGACAAGAGCAATAGCGCCTGATTGGATTGGCTTTGGCTTTTCTTCCAAGCCAGAAAAAAGAGATTTCGCTTACACACCTGATGCCTTTATTACGGCTTTAGAAGAGTTTCTAAAATCCATAGAGCTTGAACGTTTTTCTTTAGTTGTGCAAGGCTTTTTAGGTTCTGTCGGTTTACAATATGCCTTGCGTCATCCAGAACAAATTGCCAATATCGCTATACTCAATACACCAATTTCTAGCCAAGCAAAGTTACCCTGGAAAATTCAACAAATGGGATTACCTTTGGCAGGTGAAATGATTACCCAAGACCCCTTACTTGTTGACCGGACTCTAGAAGGTGGTTCTCGTTACGTCATTACAGATAAGGATTTAGATATTTATCGTAAACCCTTTTTGAAAAGTTCTGCTGCTGGAAGAAGTCTTCTAGCAACTATCCGTAATCTACAGTTGCCGTCAGCAATGACAGAAATCGAATCTGGTTTTAAAAAATGGCAACAACAAATTTTAATTTTGTGGGGAATGATAGACCCTTGGCTACCGCTAAAAATAGCGCAAGATTTTGTAAGCCCGCTAGCACAAGGAGATTTAATTAAACTTAACAACGTTGGGCATTATCCCCAAGAACACTACCACGAAACAATTCTTGAAGACCTTTTGCCTTTTGTTCGTGTCAAAGATGTAAGTTAAGAAGAACACAGAACGCAGAACACAGAACACAGTTGGGTTTCCATAAAGAAAATATGTTCTATTTGGCAAGGAAAAAATTCTTTTTTTCTCGATGAATAAATACATTCGCCTTTATACCAATACTCTGCATCCAGTTGTGGAGAACTTATTCCGAAGGGCGCATAGGCGCTTTTTATTCTGAGTTCTGACAACTGTGTTCTGAGTTCTTTTTTGGTACCAATGATAGCAATTGGAATTCAAAATTCAAATTTCCTTTATATATTCTTAAGATTCTTGTGTCTGTAGGGTGGGCATTTTGTCCGCCATCTATTTTGCGCTTCATTAAATAACTCAAGTTCAGTTTCATGGATCAGATAGGATTTCTATAGCGCTGTCGTGTTACTTAACTTGCGGCGAAAATGCATTAATGGAGAAAAATATTCATGGCTTATTCCTGGTTTAAAGCTTTTCACATTGTTGGTATAGTCGTTTGGTTTGCTGGTTTGTTCTATCTAGTGCGTCTTTTTATCTATCACGCTGAAGCTAACCAAGAACCGGAACCAGCACGCACAATACTGAAAAATCAGTATCAAATCATGGAAAAGCGTCTGTACAGTATTATCACAACTCCAGGGATGCTGGTGACCGTAGCAATGGCAATTGGTTTATTGACTACGGAACCAGACATTCTTAAAGAAGGATGGCTGCACGTCAAACTAGGATTTGTTGTCCTTTTAATTGGCTATCATCATTACTGCAAGCGTCTGATGAAGCAGTTGGCAGAAGACAAGTGCAAATGGAATAGTCAGCAGTTGCGGGCGTTAAATGAAGCGCCAACTGTGATGTTGATAGTCATTGTGTTGCTGGCTGTGTTCAAGAATAATTTACCGACAGATATCACAGCTTGGGGCATTGTTGGCTTGGTGATTGCGATGGCGGCGACTATTCAGCTTTACGCCAGAAAACGCCGTAAAGATCAGGAAAAGCTTAGCGAACAAGTACCACAGATTCCACAGCAGCAAGGTAGTTAGATCATCTTACCTGGGTTGTCAAAGTTGTTATACATTAAGAAATGTTAAGAACAATACTTTGACATCTCAGGCGTAAGTATGTCCAGTCAACCATTAGGTCAACCCCGTCCTCTGTGGCGAGTCATTCTTTTATCTGTAGTCACTTTGATGCTGTATTACGGGTGGTATAAATGGATTATCCAAGAGGAATTACGGCGCTATAACGGCTATGGTTGGTCGGGTACGCGATCGCTAGCGCCGTTTGTCTTGGGGGTAACAGTTCCCCAAGCCTTGCGGATATTCGATCCAGATGTTCCAGGATGGTTTGGCTGGTTTTCGTTGCTGGGTATCGTTTGGATTTACATCGTTCAGTTCAAGTTGTACAAAACAGTCAACGAACTCTACCGCCAAGCAGGAATGAAAGAACCGTTGGTGCTTTGGTGGCTGTTTATACCAGGATTGAATTTAATCGTCGGTTTGAGGCAAATTCACTTTTTAAGTCAGTTTTGGGCAAAAAAACAGGGTATTACCGTTAATGATGCATTGGCTGAGAATATTCCTTTTTTGTCAGTTAATGCATGAGCAAACTTGATACTAACCAAGAAAAAGCTCTCTTGCCATTGACTAACAAGAGAGCTACGGTGTGGTGTGAGGAGCAAACTTAATGTTTGCTTATATAAGTGTAGCAAACGAAATATAAAGTTTTGATAGTTAATTTCTTAAAATTATCAAAGCCGTAGTACCCCATCCCCAACGCCGTAGTCCGGGGATATAAGGCGGATAAAAAAATTCGGTCTCCCAACAATATCAACTATCAATTGATAACTTTGCCTTCACGCTAGCTAGAAAACGACCGGGAGCATGTCACCTTTTGAGTCACGCATCTATCGCTTGTGCTACTCATTATTACAGCACAAGCAGTGGACTTGCTTAAATTTTCTAGCGTAGTTAAGAATGACTCAATCCGGCACCAGCTTGGCTGGAGTCCTCGTTATAACAGCCGATCGCTCTTGGGTTGCAATCTGTACAGACATGGCTGAGCAAAAATGAAGTCGAATGACGCCGAATAGACATTAGGAATAGGGGACTGGGGAAGAATCTTCTTAATCCCCAATCCCCAATAATCAACCACCAATCCCTACCCACCAACCCGTTTCTTGGCTATGAATTAAAGGGTGTGCTGCTACCCACCCTAGAGCATTGCTTACTTAGACTGTTGCTTGAGCACTGGACTTGCCAATCAGCTTTTCAGCATTTTCTTCGCTTTCGAGAATACCAAATTCAATCAACAACTCTTCTAGCTCCTCCATCTCAATGGGTGTGGGGATTGTGAGATTCTTGTTGTTGATGATCTTGTTAGCCAATGTCCGATATTCGTTACTTTGATTGCTGTCAGGTGCGTACTCGTTCACAGTCATCCGGCGCAATTCTGCGTGCTGAACGATGTTGTCGCGAGGTACGTAGTGAATCATTTGGGTGTTCAAGCGTTTTGCCAGGGTTTCAATCAGTTCGATTTCCCGGTCAACGTTACGGCTGTTACAAATCAAACCACCCAAGCGCACACCGCCAGTGTGAGCATATTTGAGAACACCGCGAGCAATATTGTTAGCTGCATACATCGCCATCATCTCACCAGAGGTAACGATGTAGATTTCTTGTGCTTTGCCTTCACGAATAGGCATAGCAAAACCACCGCAGACAACGTCACCCAACACGTCGTAGCTCACAAAGTCAACGTCTTGGTAAGCACCGTTTTCTTCCAAGAAGTTGATGGCAGTGATGATACCGCGACCGGCGCAACCTACACCAGGTTCAGGACCGCCAGACTCCACACAACGTACGTCGCGAAAGCCGGTGAGCATGACTTCATGGAGTTCTATATCTTCCACAGCGCCTCGTTCAGCAGCCAATTGGAGAACGCTGGTTTGAGCTTTGCTGTGTAGCATCAAACGGGTAGAGTCAGCTTTCGGGTCGCATCCTACAATCAAAATACGCTGACCTATTTCTGCCATAGCAGCAAGGGTGTTTTGAGAGGTGGTAGATTTACCAATACCGCCTTTACCGTAGAAAGCTATCTGTCTGATTTTTTCGTCAGTAGTCATGGTTAGTGTTTTCCTACAATGATTTTGTTGGTGGATCTGAAGGTTTATGTGAGACGTTCACACTTGCGTTGGCATATAGCGCCTACTGGAGGCGAACGAACCACCTCAAAAACAGTTACAATCCAGAACATATGCAAGTGTTGATAAGTTTGTGTTGATTATTAGTCATGAGTCCTTTTTTCCTGAACAATGACTAATAAGCAATGGCTCAATTGCTTTGACTATCTGGTTCTACAGTCAACAGCGATCGCCCGGAGGCGGGCACTCTGTGCCATTGCAGCGGGCTGCGGGTACTGCGTGCGATCGCCCAGTCTGGCTTTGATGTCAATCTTGAGGGTTGCCAAAACAATCCACACTGAGGCAGATATATTTCCACTCTCGTTTGAGTTCGACACAACTGACGCCAAAATTGCCAAAAAGCTCAATTTATTGAACCGCAAAGCGGCTGCTAACGCAGATAAAAAGATGAGAATGCGTAAGTCCTATTCGATTTAGCTCTCGTCAAACCGCTACGAGTCGTTCGTCGATTTCAGATGAATTCTGGCGTTTTGGCGGATAGTGCAAATGTCACCAGACGCGCAGTTATAGGGAATTGCGTTCAAAGATATCAGCCAGTTGTTGGGACAAGGGACACAAAGGAGAGAGGGTAAGATGTATGAACGCAACTTGGTATCAGATAGATGATTTCTCCAAACGAAGTGACGCTATCTGTAGCTTGCTTCCCATAGGGTAGAGTAAGCGTGCTTGGAGTTGATGTAGGGAAACTCTATATGTATCGATAACGAAGCTTTGAAAACTTGTATCTGATCATCGCCAGCTTTTACAACAAAACCCTAATCGTAGCTCAAATCTTTAGAATGGTTGCAGCAGGAGTTCTGAATTTACGTAAAGTTTTTGCCACACAACCAACCAAAATAGCAATCCACTCTAAATCGTTGCTACCACGTTCCCAGTTTTGCTAGTATCATAACCGCCGAGAACCTCTAACTGTCAGTGAACCTGCGAATGTCCCAAGGTAGTGAGCAAATAGCGTGCTTGATTATAAGCTAGCTTAGTTAGCCAACTCTTGTAGGCTCATAACCAGACGAGTTCTGATTAACTTGAAGTTGTTACAAAGGTCACTATCCTGCTTCATCTGGCTTTATCCCTTAATTAAAAGCTGTAGCGAATTGAAGTGGATTGACCAAAGCAAATAAACTATATTCAACTTACCTCAATTTTTTATTGAAGTCTTTTTGTGCTTTTGCTTTTTTTGATTCCTATACAAACCATAACATATATATTGATAATTTATTTACCAATAAATAATAAAGTTTCATTTAAAGCCTATTTTTATTTTTATTTGTGAGCTTTTGCTCATGGAGTTTTTTACAAAAGCCAAATTTATAGAGATTTGATAGATATGTATATACGCGTGCTAAATAGAAATTTTCCAACTACTGTACTGCTTCGCGCCAACAATCGCGAAGCAGATAAAGGGGAATTTGTCTGACACTGTCAGCAAAGGAAGTGATTAATCACGATACCAGGTTACCTGTAAGCCTTGGTTTTGCGCCAAGTTCATATCTCTGTATGAGTTGTAGCCTGTCATTGTCATCTGTTTTCCCTCAATTTTCAAAGAAAGAAATTTTTGAAAAAAGTTTATTTTTCCAGAACTAGTGATTTGAATTTCAAAGTAAGTTCCATCAGTAGCTCTAGTTACATTTTTGTAACTAACCTTTTTATCGTTACCGAACTTTATGGTATTTGGATTAATTAACAGAGTTTCTCCTCGACCATTCGACCATGTACCGACGTAATTTTGGGAAGATTTTGCTAATAGAAGTGTAGTGGGTTGTGTGTCGTTAATTGTTGAAGGTATAGTTTTAGTATCCTCAGCGGTAGGGATATTTATTAAAGCTAGCTCTTGAATATTTTTTTCTAGATTTTTAGCACTCACTGGTGTTTGAAAAAGAGTATACCCACCAACATAAGTAGCCATTAAAAGTCCTAAAGCAGTCAATCGCTTGTTGAATAATCTATACATGATTTTCTCCTTTATGTAGTTATAATTTAAGAAAAAGGTGCTATTTATGAGCTTGATTACTGATTTTAAGAAAAATTTAGTTTACTATTTTTCCAAATCAATATAAAGTTCAGCTTTTTCATCAAATATCTATAGAACTCCTATTTAAATTTTGAAATACACGTAAGGTGGGCAATGCTTACTGTCTTTAAGTTATAGCTGGGTTTTGGTGAGCATTGCCCACCCTACAGATACTTAGATTTTTTCAAGAATAAAACCGGATTGCTATATATGCTAATTTTGAATAATCTTCAGTACGCTTACACTTATCGGATGATCTGCATTTTCGTAATTAAAGTCTCTAATCGAGATTTACCGCAAGGCTCAGCGCTTTGGCAATCGTTTACCGAAACTCGGCTATAAGATAGCCGTACTTTCTTGTTTAAAAAAGTTTTTTCATTTGCACACAACTCAAACGATGCACCGACACTGTTATATTGTCTTGCTTTGTCATCAACTAAGTTGACGTAGCACATGATGTCACCATTTACTATGCTTTTTACTGTGGCAATTGTAGGTCTTTGAACTGGCTTTTTCTGTGCTTGTACTACAGTGGTGCTAGCCAGCAAGCCAATA
This sequence comes from Scytonema sp. PRP1, assembly GCF_036697665.2. Taxonomy (NCBI): domain Bacteria; kingdom Bacillati; phylum Cyanobacteriota; class Cyanophyceae; order Nostocales; family Scytonemataceae; genus Scytonema; species Scytonema sp. PRP1. The sequence continues at coordinate 45,750 of NZ_JBAHYJ020000106.1, forward strand.
GCAGAGGCAGCAAAGATAGACAAAGACAAACTTATAGCTTGACAAGGTTTTTTACTTTGCATTGTTTTGTACTCCTTTGTTTTCTTGAGTGTGAGTTAAGACTACCTGATTTCAATCAGTAATTCATACTTCATAAAATTTTCTGTTCCCTAGAAACGGGAGCCAAGAAGCGATCGCACATGGCAGTTCTGGGGGAAATTATTATTAGGGTGATTGTCCCGAAGGACAGTGTGTTCCGCAAAATTCTCCCAAAAACTGGATTTTATACTTTTGTCTTCTTTGTGTATTTCTGGTTCCTAACGTTTACTCGCTTCTTCGGCAAGTCTAGTACGAGTTGCTAAATTAGCTTCTCCTGCTGGTGCACCTACGTTATACTTTTTCTGAAACTGTTCTACTGCATCAGTAGTTATAGATTCGTAAAATGGTTCATTGAAAGAGAAATTTGTTCCTAAAACTTTGTTTAATTTTCCGTGAAAAATTCTCATAGCTTCAGCTAGTTTTTCTTGGCTCTTTGGATCATAAATTCCATCATTTGTAATGTATTTTTGATATTTTTTTAGAAATTATTCAGAGCTTTTTTATCAACATTATTGCTTTAGTCTTCTGGGTTTACATGTCCAAATTCATCCAATAGATTCATCAATTATTTATAATTATTTTTGGAGTAATCAGGAATACGATATCCTTGTGCTGTTTGACGTTCCGGTGTAGAAATTCCTTAGATTGCCATTGATTTTTCATCCTTAAAAATGCATTACTTGTCTACTCCTACAACACATTTATTTGATATTCCTGAAAAAAGGTTTAACTAATTTTGCTACTAAGAAGTGAGCTTGTTCAAACGACTGCAAGAAGGCAGAAGGCTCTAAATTTCATAAAATCTACTTTTTGTGAACTCGTAAGCCTCACCGTCACTCGCTTCTCAAACATTCACGCCGCCGCGTTCAAAATTTAATTAGTGGGAGCGGGTGTAGCGCTACTGTCTTATTGACCACCAAATCTGCATCCGCATGGTGGGAGCTTGTACCCAGAATTAATCAATTCAAAATTATTCTTCCGGATTGAACGCGTGAACGCGTGAATTCAAAAAAGGTCAATACTTACGTAAATAAATTTTATGTATTATTTTTTACTATATCATTCATGAATCTACCAATTGCTCTACAGGGTAGAGGCAATTTATACCGTTACTAGTAAAACTTGCGATAACAAAAAAACACAGAACAGTGAACGCAGAACTGAGAAGAATTCTGAATTATGATTTTCTAGTGGCAGGTTCTTTTTCTTACTTGCCACCCAGTTGCACACAACTTTTTCGGGTTTGTGAGTGCAACAGTTGTGAGTTGAAACTTGGTCAAAAGCCCAGCGTGAGTCAATGCAAACCTTTTGACATTTGAGGCTTAACAACAAAAACGCACTCAAAAGCAAAAAAACTCAGTAATAGCAAGATTAAAACATTTTTCGCAAGAAATGAAAAGACAACAGGGGAAAATTATTTGTAAGCTTATTTTTAGCATTCCCCTTTCGATAGATTTGACAACAGGACAGAAAAAGTATATTGAAATGGATTACTAAGTGGTTCACAGGTGAGCCTTATGCTACTTAAGCAATTTCTCTATCAACGGCTCCAGTTTTGATTCGGTTCTTTGTTAATTTCTTCACAGGTGCCTGTAAGTCATGAAATCTCCTGAGCCTCAAACTCATTTTGAAGACAATCGTCCAGAAAGCCGATTAGAAGAGCCACCCCGCAGATCGCGAAGGTGGCTTTGGTTATTGTTAGCCCTAGTAGTAGCAGGTGGAGGCTATGGACTTTGGCGTTGGCTTGCTCCTCAAAAAAGCGCACCCACAGCTGCTAACGCTCAACCGCCAAAAGTACCAGTCAAGATATCCACAGTACAAGCTGGTATTATTGAGGATAGTGAGCAGTACAATGCTAGCTTGGAATCCCGCCGCTCGGTGAATCTTCAGCCGAGAGTTCAGGGTCAAGTAGCCCAAATATTTGTTAGATCCGGAGATACAGTGGCTGCGGGAAATCCCATTATGCAACTCGACCCTAGAGAGCAACAAGCAGCTGTCAGTAGTGTGAACGCTGCTGCTGAGGTGGCTCAGTCACAAGTGGAAAATGCCCGTGCTACCCTGAGATCCCTGGAAGCTGAACGGCAATCTAGCCTAGCTGATTTGAGATTGAATCAGCAGGACTACGAAAGGTATACCAATTTGGCATCTCAAGGAGCTGTCTCTCGCCAGACGAGTGAGCAGTATGCTAACAGATTGGCAACATCACAGGCTGCTGTCCGTGAAGTAGAAGCCCGGATTAAAGCACAGCAAGCTAGCATTAACCAAGCTGAAAAATCCTTAAAGCAAGCACAAGCTAATACCAGTGAACGACAAGTCCAGCTTCAGTATTACAAAATCACGGCTCCCTTTGCTGGCACAGTTGGGGACGTACCAGTAAAAATTGGTGATTTTGTCAATACATCTACACAATTAGTCACTATCACTCAAAACCAACCTTTAGAAGTCAATATATCCGTGTCAATTGACCGGGGACCTCAAGTGCGTAAGGGAACACCGGTGGAGATCATGGACGCACAAGACAAGGTTATAGGTATGAGTAGGGTATTTTTTATAGCTCCAAATACAAGTAATAATACTCAAAGTATACTTATTAAATCGCTCTTTGATAACTCGAACAATCAACTACGAGCAGACCAAATTGTACGCGCAAGAGTGATCTGGAGCCAGCGCCCTGGAGTATTAATCCCAGCAACAGCAGTAACTCGTGTGGCAGGAGAAACTTTTGTGTATGTAACAGCTCAAGCACCCTCACAACCTCCTCAAGGAGAAAAACGAGAAAAACCTCAAGCAGCTCAACAAGGAGCATCTCAACTGGTAGCTCGGCAAAAACGCGTGAAGCTAGGCAATATCAAAGGTAATAACTACCAAGTTCTGGAAGGATTACAGCCAGGAGACAAAATTATTGTCTCAGGGTTACTCAATCTTAGAGATGGTGCTCCTATCGTTCCTGAATCATAAGTAATGGTGACTAGGGATTGGGGACTGCGGACTGGGGAATAGGTAATCCCTAATCTCTCATCCCCAATTTCTAATGCCCATTACCCCTAATCTCCACTCCCTATGCGTGCCAACGGGAGCGGGGAAGCGCGAGTTCCCCAATTCCCCATTACTCTATGCCCCTATGTTCGTTGACTTTTTCATCAAGCGACCTGTCTTCACCAGTGTCTGCGCCATCATTATTTTGCTGGTTGGGGCAATTAGTATCCCCACACTACCCACGGCGCAGTATCCAGAAATTAGCCCAGTTCAAATTAACGTTAGTGCAAACTATGTAGGTGCCAGTGCTGAAGTCGTAGAAAATACCGTTACGACTCTTTTAGAAAGGGAGATTAACGGCGTCGAAGGTATGAAGTACATGACCTCGAGTAGTAGTAACACTGGCACCAGTACGATTACAGTCACATTTGATGCATCGCGGAACAAAGATATTGCAGCAGTGGATGTGCAAAATCGAGTGTCGCTAGCTGAACCGCAGTTGCCAGAACCAGTACAACGAACTGGGGTGACTGTAAGCAAGCAAACCAACGACATTCTGTTAGCGATAGGTTTATACAGCGGCAACAACGAGTACAACAACGTCTTTTTAAGCAACTACGCTGACCTCTACTTAGTAGATGCCCTACAAAGAATCAATGGTGTGAGTGAGGCGCGGATTTTTGGTGAACGCCGCTATGCAATGCGTCTTTGGCTCGACCCCAACCGTCTCGCCAGTCGGAACCTCACCGCCCAGGATGTCGTTGATGCTCTCAACGAACAAAACATACAGGTGGGTGCTGGGCAAATTGGACAGCAGCCTGGTCCAAAGGATCAAATGTATCAAATAGACCTGCGAGCCCTCAGCAGACTTAGGGAACCATCGGAATTTAACGATATGGTTATTAAAACAGGTCAAAATGGTACGCTTGTCAAGCTTAAAGATGTGGGTCGGGCGGAACTGGGAGCAGAAAACTATAACACCTTCCTTCGGTTTAGAGGTCAGGAGGGTGTAGGTATTGGGATATTTCCCATTCCAGGAAGTAATGCTTTGACTGTTGCCAAGGCAGTTAAAGAAGAAATGGCTCGACTGGAGCCAGATTTTCCTCCTGGGATGGAATATAAGGTAGCGTTTGACACAACATCATTTGTAGAAGCGGCACTATCGGAAGTACTCATAACCCTGTTGCTCTCGATCGCCCTGGTTGTTTTGGTGATTTTTCTTTTCTTGCAAGACTGGCGAACTACCCTAGTTCCGATCCTCACCATTCCCTTGGCATTGATTGGTACCTTCGCCTTCGTTAAGGCTTTCAACTTCTCGATCAATACCTTGACCTTATTTGGTTTGACGCTGGCAACAGGGATGGTAGTCGATGACGCGATCGTTGTGGTTGAGGACATTGCCCGTTTGATTCAGGAAGAAGAGATGTCGCCGCGTCAGGCTGCTTCTTCGGCAATGCACGAACTTTTCGGGGCAGTTATCGCCACATCGCTAGTGCTGATGGCTGTGTTTGTCCCCGTTGCCTTCTTTCCTGGCGCTACTGGTCAGATTTATCGACAATTTGCTTTAACAATTGCCTTTTCGATCGCTATCTCCACCTTCCTTGCTCTTACCCTCACACCTTCCCTTTCAGCCTTGCTACTGCGTCGCCGACGAAAACAGGGCGGTATCATCGGCTGGTTTTTTGGTGTCATTAACAGGTTCCTGGAGTCCATGCGCGCGGGGTACGAGTGGTCACTCAAGCGCCTCACACGCTTAAAAGCCATTGTGCTGCTGCTGTTTATTCTGTCTTTAGGGTTGACAGGGTGGCTTTACACCAGCGTACCTACGGCATTTATCCCGGAAGAAGACCAAGGCTATTTCATCACCATTATTCAAGGTCCAGAAGGTGTTTCGCTCAATTACACCAGCAATGTTATGCGCCAGGTAGAGAACGAAATTCTCAAATTGCCTGAAGTCGTGGGTACCTTTGCCATAGGTGGTTTTGGTTTTAGTGGCGGCACTGTTAATAATGGTGTGATTTTTACTACCCTCACGCCTTGGGAGGAGCGTACTGGACAAGGTCAGTCAGTGCAAGCAATCTTAAATAATTTGCGAGGAAAGCTCTCAACAATTACAGAAGCGAGAGTTTTGCCAGTTAACCCGCCGGCAATTAGAGGTTTAGGCAGTTTTAGCGGCTTTCAATTTCAGCTACAAGATAGGAAAGGCACTGGTGGGTTGGATACTATGGTGCAAATCATGGGTCAGTTACTGGGGCGTGCAAATCAGACACCAGGGTTGCAAGCTGTATTTAGCACTTTTGCAGCGAATACGCCTCAGCTTTTGATTGACGTAGACCGTAATAAAGCCAAAGCACTGCAAGTCAATGTAGACGATATCTTTAACACTTTACAAAGTTACTTAGGTTCGCGGTACGTCAACGACTTTAACTATCTCCAGCGGACTTATCGGGTGTATATCCAAGCAGACTCTCAGTTTCGCTCTAATCCCCAGGATATTGGTCGTTTATATGTCCGTTCTGCCAACGACCAAATGGTTCCCCTAAGCAATCTGGTGAAAATTACCTCAGCGACCAGCGCCCAAACAATTAACCACTACAACTTGTTCCGGTCAATTGAAATTAACGGTGGACCGGCTCCAGGTTTTAGTTCAGGACAAGCCCTTCAAACAATGGAGCAACTGTCAAAGCAGGTTTTACCAGCAGGTTTTGGTTACGAATGGTCCGGAACCTCCGCAGAAGAGCGGGACTCAGGCGGTCAAGCGCCGCTGATTTTTGGCTTGGGACTCGTCTTCGTGTTCCTAGTGCTGGCTGCTCAGTACGAAAACTACGTTGACCCCATAATCATTATGCTGTCAGTTCCCTTGGCTATCTTTGGGGCGCTGTTAGCACAGTCATTGCGGGGTTTACCCAACGATGTCTTTTGCCAGGTTGGTCTGGTGATGCTTATTGGTTTGGCAAGTAAGAACGCGATTTTGATTGTGGAGTTTGCCAACCAACTGCGAGACCAAGGTCTTTCAACCACCAAAGCAGTTGTGGAAGCATCACAGCAACGCTTGCGACCAATTCTCATGACTGCCCTTTCTACGCTGTTGGGTATTTTTCCGCTAGCAATTGCTACAGGCGCAGGCGCAGCAAGCCGTCAATCTCTAGGGACAGCGGTATTTGGCGGGATGTTTATCGCTACTTTCTTAACTCTGTTTGTTGTGCCAGTTCTGTATATCGTGATTGGCAACATTCGCGATCGCCTACAACGACGCCGCAAATCTCCACAGCTACAACCAGTTGAGGATGGTAGAGTTCCTACTGAGATCCATAAGTAAATTGACTGAGGGTGGGCATTGCCCACCCTATTCTTTGTCCGCTATTGAAGAATGGACAGGCGAAGACACTTATCCCAACAATCTGCCTAATCAAATATTAGAGAAAACATCATGGCGCTAGTAGATACTATTACCATCACTTCTCTTAATTTATGCGAAATCATCCCTCTGCTTGCAACAGCCACAGAAGCAGAAAATGCACCGATGGTACTGTCAGGGGTACTGGCGAGTTTGGTTGTCATTTACCTTGCTAGCACCATCGGTGCAGAAATTTGTGTCCGCATCAATTTACCTCCTGTATTGGGACAACTGCTAGGCGGTTTAGTGGTAGGTATTTCAGCCTTTCATTTGCTGGTCTTTCCTGAAGGTGGTGATATTAGTGACTCATTGATGATGAATTTCTTGGAAGTCACCGCTGGCTTGAGTCCAAACGATGCAACAGCTATTTTTCAAGTAGACAGCGAAGTGATTTCGACCTTGGCAGAAATTGGTGTAGTCATTCTGCTGTTTGAAATTGGTTTGGAATCAGACTTACAAGAACTACTCAAAGTAGGTCCCCAAGCAGCAATAGTAGCAGTGGTAGGAGTCGTCACACCCTTTGTTGCGGGAACTTTAGGGTTAATATTCTTGTTCGGTGTTCCTACTATTGCTGCTATTTTCGCAGGTGCAGCCTTAACTGCAACAAGTATCGGCATTACGGCGAAAGTGCTGGCAGAACTCCAATATCTCAATAGTAAAGAAGGTCAGATTATTATTGGCGCAGCAGTGCTAGACGATATTTTAGGTATTATCGTCCTCGCAGTGGTGGCTAGTCTGGCAAAGACTGGAGAGGTGGAACTGACCAATGTGCTGTATCTCATTGTCAGTGCAGTAGTTTTCTTGGTAGGAGCAGTTTTTCTCGGTCGCTTGTTCAATCCTTACTTTGTGAAAATAGTTAGTGAACTCAAAACACGCGGTCAACTTCTCATTCCAGCCCTGATTTTTGCTTTTGTTCTTGCCTATATCGCAACTATTATCAAGTTAGAAGCGATTCTGGGAGCTTTTACCGCTGGCTTAATTTTAGCCGAAACTCAAAAATGCCGAGAGCTAAAAGATCAGGTGATACCAATTGCAGATATACTGGTACCTGTTTTCTTTGTCGTTGTCAGTGCCAAAACGAATATCGGTGTTTTAAATCCATTGATCCCTGAGAATCGCGAAGGGCTGATTATGGCAAGCTTTCTGATTGTAGTCGCAATTTTGGGTAAACTGGTTAGCGGCTTTGCAGTGTTCGGTCAACCAGATACAAATCGGCTAGCAATTGGTGTCGGTATGATTCCACGAGGTGAGGTGGGACTTGTATTTGCTGGTATTGGTTCAGCAAGTGGTATTCTCTCAAGTGCCTTGGATGCTGCCATTATTGTGATGGTGATTGTCACTACCTTTTTAGCACCGCCTTTATTATCGGTTGTGTTTGGATCCAATCAGGTTGCTGCTGAAGCAAAAGTTCGAGAATCAGCCAAGGTTTCTGCTGAGGTTAAAGAGGCGAACTGAGAGGAAGACACAAAAATTTCTGTTTATCTTAATAAATAGAATCATTACAATCGCTTATTGCTGACAACAATGGTTGTGCTTCCAATTCAAGCTGCTGTGCCGCTTAGCGTAACTTTTGTAACTCCAAACCTAGAAAAATGGCTAGTAGCAGTGGTGCATGATACAAGGTACGATGCTTCCAAGCTTCCGATTTTCCGTAATTCAAAATAATTGCTTATCAAGTCATCAGGAGATTAAGGGATGCCTGCGATCGCCAAAAACAACGATGTCATTACGGTGATCATTATCTTCGCCGTAGAACCGGAACGCCAGCAAGAACTCATTGATACTATTGTGGAATTTCTCGAAACCACGGTGAAACACCAGCCTGGTTTTGTCTCATCCAGCATCCATAAAAGTATAGATGGGGTGCGGGTGATGAACTATGCCCAGTGGAAAACTCAAGAAGACTACCAAGCCTTTATCAACAATTCCGAGGTGCAAGCGCAGGGAGCAAAACTTTCTCAGTTCCAGATCCATGAAGCACACGTCTACGAAGTCGTTGTTTCGCTACCAGATGACGCCGAACTCAAAATTACTAAAGGCGGTAAAATTCACCTTGCCGAATTCCGAGTCAAGCCAGAAAACCAGATGCGCTTAGTGGAATTGGAAAGGGAATATCTACCTCTGGGTTTGCAAAATCCTGGGCTTTTATCTGGTAATTTCCACCGTTCCCTTGATGGTGTCCACAATGTAAATTATGGGCAATGGCGCAGCTTTGAAGATTTTGAGGAACTTTTGAAAGACCCAAAGTACAAGCCTTTGAGTGAGTATTGGCAAGGTTTGGCTGAAAACCAGTTTCATCTTTACGAGGTAGTTTACACTCAGCCTGCTGATTAATGAGCTTAGCAACGGATGATGTGGCAGATGTAGCGCATGAATATATCTGTAAGTTCCACATTCAATCTATGGGTTACATCCGTTAAATCATCTGTTGCTTACCAACGTGCCACTTTGATGAATTGGTGTTTGCTTTTTGTAACGGAGATTTAACCTATGACTTCCAATATCAATCTTTTCACCCCCGTTCAACTTGGTCCCTACACCCTCCCAAACCGGATGGTGATGGCACCAATGACTCGTTTACGAGCAATTGACAACGTCCCCAACTCATTGATGGCGACATACTACGCGCAACGGGCAACAGCAGGGCTGATTGTCACTGAATGCACGATGGTTTCACCCTTGAGCTTGGGCTACATCAACTGTCCGGGTATTTACTCAGAAGAACAAGTTGCTGGATGGCGGCAAGTGACCGATGCCGTACATGAGAAAGGGGGAAGAATTTTCTTGCAACTGTGGCACTCTGGAAGGATTTCCCATTCTTCTTTACTGGGTGGGGAGTTGCCAGTTGCACCTTCTGCTATTGCCGCCCCTGGGCAACTGCACACTCCTGTAGGCAAAGTAGCAATGGAAACTCCTCGCGCCTTAGAAACCCACGAAATTCCTGAAATTGTTGAGCAGTTTCGCAAAGGTGCAGAAAATGCTCTTGCTGCAGGATTTGATGGCGTGGAATTTCATGGGGCATTTGGTTACTTAATCGACCAGTTTCTGCAAGATTGCACAAACCAACGTACTGATGAATACGGTGGTTCTATAGAAAATCGGGCGCGATTTATGCTGGAAGTTGTAGAAGCCGTCGTTAATGTGTGGGGTGCAAATCGTGTTGGTATCAAACTTTCGCCCAGTAACACATACTACGGAATGGGCGACTCGAATCCGCAAGAGACTTTTGGTTATGCAATAGATGCTCTCAACCGCTTTGATTTGGCATATCTCCACCTGATGGAACCAAATGAGGTTGATTTGGCAAACCGTGATGTGATGAACCCGGTAACACCATACTTCCGTAAAATTTACACAGGGACTTTAATTACCAATGGCGACTATGACCATCTCAAGGGTGATAGCATACTTAAGAGCGGTGATGCAGATTTAGTTTCCTTTGGCAAGTTATTTATCGCTAATCCTGACTTACCAAAACGCTTTGAATTGGATGCATCTTTGAACGCGCCAAATCCAAGAACGTTTTACGGGCCAGACGATAAGGGATACACTGACTACCCATTTCTTGCAGTTCAACCAACAAAATCATAGGAAGTTGCAAATGATATTTCGCTCATATGCTGCATGGTTTGTTTCTGTAGCTGTCACTTTACTTGGTGTTGCGGCAAGTGCCGCGAAAGCAACTGCCCAAACTACATATCCATTTAATGTAGTTTATGATACAAATGTTATTTTGACACCCATCACGCCGGAGGTCTTAGGGGCTTCTGTTTCAGGATTTAATCCTGATGCTCCGTACGGTCTAACTAACTTTACAAGCATTAATAACTACAGTCAGTTTAACCCAGCTACTGGTGTGTTCACATTTGTTCCTGACGCAACACAGTTTGGTTTAGAAGGGTTACCAGTAGGCGTTGATAGATTTTTTGGCAATGGCGAGGATCAGCTGTTTGGTAGCAGTAACGCCACCGCTGTCATTAACAACGTAACCGGTACATTAGATGGTACTGGCACTATAACTATCACTGGCGGTTCGGGTAGATTCGTTGGTGCTACTGGCATACTGAATTTTTCTGAGACTGAACCACTTGATGAATACCAACTGCTCCCCTAAGAGGTAAAGCTTTCTTAAGTGGTTTCCAGAACTTGTCGAAAAGTTGCAGAAACCGAAAATGAACTTGGTGCTCATCGGCCTAGAAGTAACGGCTGCTGGTTTCCTCTGCGTCAACGCCGTCTTCGTTCTGCTATGTAAATAGTAGGGTGGGCATCGCCCACCCTACTATTTTCTGTGGTCTAATCATAAGAATGAGCGCTGTAAGGAGATAGGATGACATGGGTCAGTCTAAGGTTGCAGTTGTTCTGGGGGTGGGTCCGGGGCTGGGAGCCGCAGTTGCTCATCGGTTTGCACGAGAAGGTTTTGCTGTAGGGTTGATGGCAAGAAGCTCACAGCAGCTGACTCAAATTCAGTCAGAGATTGAACAGTCTGGCGGTAAGGCATTGTCTGTTACCGTTGATGCCACTGATGCCGCATCAGTAAAAGCTGCTTTTGAAGAGGTATCCTCGCAACTCGGTTCTCCTGAAGTCTTTGTCTACAATGCCGGAGCATTTAAGATGGCTGGCATACTGGAACTGACACCAGAAGAGTTTGAACAGAACTGGAAAGTCAATTGTTTTGGAGCTTTTCTAGCGGTACAGCAGGTCCTTCCGGCGATGATTGAACGAGGTGGCGGGACTATCCTGTTGACGGGAGCAACTGCTGCGGTGAGAGGTTCAGCCAAGTTTGCAGCATTGGCGGTGGGCAAATTTGGGTTACGCGCATTGGCGCAGTCGTTGGCGCGGGAGTTTGGTTCTCAGGGCATTCACGTAGCTCATATCATTATTGATGGCATGATTAACACTCCAAGAGTGCGAGCAATGGCATCGGAGCGTGAGGACAATACTTTACTGGCTCCTGAGGCGATCGCCCAAACATATTGGCAACTTTATCAGCAGGATGCAACTGCATGGACTTTGGAACTTGATTTACGACCTGCGGTGGAGAAATTCTGATCTGTTTGTCAAGTTTTCGCAAGATGAGAACATTTTCCGCAAGAACGTAAAAGACAACACCTCCGGACATTTGCCAATCTTTTAGACAATTCCTTAGTCAACGAGGTTTTTAGACTATGGCATCTCTCGCTAAAAAAGTGGCAATTGTCACAGGTGCATCGCGTGGTATCGGACGGGCTATTGCTGAAAAATTAGCTCAAGAAGGTGCCACAGTCGTTGTTAACTATTCTCATAGTGCTGATAAAGCGCAGGAAGTCGTATCGGCTATTACAGGACAAGGCGGAAAGGCAATAGCCACGCAAGCCGATATCACCCGAGTTGCAGACATTAGCCGCCTATTTCAGGAAACAGTAGATAAGTTTGGAAAGCTCGACATCCTGGTTAACAATGCCGGTATCTCTTTATTTAAGCCGCTAGCTGAGACAACTGAGCAAGAGTTTGATCAACAGTTTGCTCTTAACGCCAAAGGGACTTTTTTTGCACTTCAAGAAGCAGCACTGAAAATTTCAGATGGTGGACGAATTGTCAATATCTCCACCGGTGGTACTGTTAACGGTGGTGCTAACTTCTCCGCGTACGTTGGTAGTAAGGCAGCGATCGAGGGCTTCAGTAAGTGCCTCGCAAAGGAACTGGGACAGCGCGGCATCACGGTTAACACCGTCCTACCAGGTGTAACTGAGACAGACATGAACCTAGAGACACTTCCCGAAGAAGCAAGGGCAGCCATGATTGCCCAAACACCCCTAGGTCGCCTGGGTAAACCAGAGGACATTGCAGACGTAGTTGCTTTTTTGGTGAGTGACCAAGCCCGTTGGATCACTGGGCGAAATATCCCTGTTGATGGTGGTTTAGCTTGATTTGCAGCTTTTCTAAACAAGTAAAAAGGCAAAAAACAAATGGCAACAATGAAAGCAGTACGCATTCATACTCATGGTGGATCAGAAGCCTTAGTTTACGAAGACGCTCTACAACCAGAACCAGCAGCAGATGAAGTTTTAATTCGTATTCATGCTGCAAGTGGTTAACTGAGAAATAAAGCTTTAGAGCAAGTCAATATCGTCAGTAAAAGCCTGAGTCATCAGAAAAAGCTCGTTTGTGCTTCTATACAAAATCATGGCTAACCTCAAATGGTGGAAACAACTGCACTGGTCTGAATACGGAGCAGAACTGCTCGGAACCGCAATTCTTGTTTTTGTGGGGCTGAGCGCTGTTGTATTCAATTTTGCTCAAGGCTTGCCAATGGAACAACTCATACCTGATAAAAGCATACGCTTGCTGCTTACGGGATTAATGTTTTCTGGAACTGGTTCGCTCGTTGCAATTTCGCCGCTGGGAAAACTGAGTGGCGCTCACGTTAATCCTGCTGTTTCTTTGGGATTCTGGCTACAAGGCAAAATGCACCATTGTGACATAGGCGGCTACATTATTGCCCAATTCCTTGGTGCAATGAGTGGTGCAGTGTTGTTAGTATTTGTTTGGGGAAAATATGCTGCCAATGTGAATAATGGGATGGCTTTACCTGGGACAGGTTATCCATTGTGGTATGTATTTTTGGCGGAAATGACCATGACGGCAATACTTGTGCTGGCTATTTTTATTTTTGTCAGCAGTCGTCGCTTGATGCGTTGGACACCACTGATGACGTGGCTGTTGGTAGCAACAATGGTTTGGCTGGAATCGCCCATTTCTGGCACCAGTTTAAATCCAGCACGCAGCATTGGTCCTGCTTTAGTTTCGTGGTTCTGGCAAGACCAATGGCTCTACTGCATCGCACCACCGTTTGGTGCAATCCTGGCGGTGGGAGTTTTTCGCTTGGTGAGTTTGGGGGATAGCGAAATTTTGACCGCAAAACTTTTTCACGTGTCCCACTACCGTTGTATATTTAAAAACGTCAAAGTTCCCCATCGAACCGCAGGCTAAGTACATGATTGCATAAGTTCATAGCGAGAACTTAAACCAAAACTCTGCGTCCCTTTGCGCTTTCCTCCGCGTTCCTCTGCGTTTAAAAACATTACGAATTAATGAAATGCCGTACTAAGGAGATCAGCAATTATGAGCAATTCTGACTTCCACGACCAACTCAGCTTGGAAGCAAAAGCCGAACAACTAGGGAAACAGGCAATGGCACTTGGTTTGATACCTAGTTTTGTTGTCCATTATTTCCCTGATAACTGGATATTCTACATTCCTAACGACAAGCAGTCTGAACCTCTGACACCAGAAGAGGCATACCTGTATTTGAAAAAATTGGTTGAACAGTAGACCCGTCAAGGCTAAGAATAAACATGACTATACAATCTCAACAACCAAAAGTCTCCTTGCTACTTGCTGATGTGGATGGCACTCTAGTCACCCGCGAGAAAGTGTTGACAGATCGCACCCGTGATGCTGTTCGCAAGCTTAACGAAGCAGGCATTGGCTTTGCCATCACCAGCGGTCGTCCACCTTTAGGGATGAAAATGGTTGTCGAAGCCCTCCACCTAACCACACCAATAGCTGCCTTTAATGGTGGAGTCTTCCTCAATCCAGACTTTTCCATCATCGACCAGAATGTGCTGAGCGGGGCGATCGCCAAGCCAGTCATTGAAATCATCACAGCACATAAACTCGATGTCTGGATTTATCGCGGTAATGACTGGTTTGTCCATGAACGGCATGGTTCCCATGTTGATCGCGAAGAGAAGACAGTCAAGTTTCCGCCGACTGTCGTTCCCAGCTTTGATGACCTCCTAGACAACGTCGCAAAAATCGTCGGAGTCAGCGATGACTTAGAAGCTGTCGCCAAGTGCGAAAAAGACGTGCAACAACAGTTTAGTGAACAAGTTTTGTGCAAAGCTGGTGCCAGTTCCTCTGGCGCTGAGTACGTCTCTGCTGCTCGTAGCCAACCCTACTACTTGGATGTCACCCATCCCCGCGCCAATAAAGGGACAGTGGTTGACCGGCTTTCAGAACTACTTGGGATTAAGAGTTCGGAGATTGCCACCATCGGGGATATGCCCAACGATGTGCCGATGTTTCAGCGCAGCGGTTTGAGTATTGCGATGGGCAACGCCAGTGCTGATGTGCAGCACTCCGCCGACTACGTCACGACTTCTAACGAAGACGAGGGCTTTGCTCAAGCAGTTGAGCGCTTCGTTTTAAGCATAGAAAATCAAAACACAAGTCAAAAATGAAACCACTGATAAATAAAGTTGTCATTGTGACTGGAGCATCCCGGAGCATTGGACGGGCGATAGCCGAACGATTAGCTCAAGATGGCGCAACAGTCGCTATCAACTACAGAAGTGGTGCTGATGAAGCTAAAGAGGTGATTGAAAGTATCAAATCTCAAGGTGGACAAGCGATCGCCATTCAAGCAGATGTCAGCCAAGTTTCAGATATTCGTCGCTTGTTTCAAACAGTCATAGACCAATTCGGGCAGTTAGATATTTTGGTCAACAATGCGGGAATTGCACGGGCAGCATTGGTAGCAGAAGTGACAGAAGAAGATTACGAGGCAGTTTTTGGCATCAATGTCCGGGGTGTCCTCTTCTGTCTCCAAGAAGCTGCTCGACAAATGGCGGATAACGGACGCATAGTCAATGTCTCCTCCTCAACAAGCCTGTTCCCCAGTCCAGGTCTTGCTGTGTATGCTGCTAGCAAAGCCGCAGAGAAGTTATTTACAGAAGTCCTAGCGAAAGAATTGGGAGGGCGTGGAATTACAGTTAACAGCGTTCTTCCAGGACCAACGAGTCCGGGAATGTTTGACTCAGTATCGGCAGAAAATAAGCAAGCGGCGGCAATAAGTTCTCCGTTTGGTCGTTTGGGACGAGCTGAGGATATTGCTGATGTCGTTGCTTTCCTAGTGAGCGAGCAAGCACGCTGGATCACCGGACAGCACATTTTGGCAAATGGCGGAGCAACAATTTAACCTTTTGACAACAAACTTTTTGACAACAGGGAGAATAGACATGAAACTTGAAGGCAAAGTTGCGTTGGTGACAGGTAGTAGTCAGGGAATCGGACAGGCGATCGCCATTCGTCTTGCCGAAGAAGGTGCGAATATCGTCATCGACTATCGCTCACATCCCGAAGGTGCTGAAGAAACCAAAGCGAAAGTCGAAGCCAGCGGACGCAAAGGCTTGGTTGTTAAAGCAGATTTAGGTGTCGTCAGCGATATCCGCCGGATGGTTGACGAAGGTATCCAACATTTCGGCAAGATAGATATTTTAGTAAACAACGCTGGGTTGGAAAAGAATGCCTCGTTCTGGGATGTCACAGAACAAGACTACGATAATGTACTTAACGTTAATCTCAAAGGTGTATTTTTTGCCACTCAGGCTGTTGTCCAGCACTTCCGGGAAACTCAGCGCCCTGGAAAAATTATCAACATTAGTTCAGTGCATGAAGAGTTGCCGTTCCCACACTTTACCTCTTACTGTGCTAGCAAGGGTGGCGTGAAGATGTTGATGCGAAACTTAGCTGTGGAACTTGGACCTTTAGGCATTACGATCAACAACGTTGCACCGGGAGCAATTGAGACACCGATTAACAAAAGTTTGTTAGAAGACAAAGAAAAGCTAGGCGCTGTACTAAAGAATATTCCCGTCGGGCGACTGGGACAACCCCAAGATGTAGCTTCTCTAGTTGCTTTTTTAGCCTCATCAGACGCAGACTATATCACAGGTTCCACCTTTTTTGTCGATGGCGGATTGCTTGGAATTATCAAGAGCAGTAAATCAAACGTTAAACGTCTGCACAAATATAGTGCTTCTCATTTAGATGAAGGGGATTGGGGATTGGGGATTGGGGATTGGGTTCTTACTCTGATTAATTATGGTGCGGGTTTCAACCCACCACGAAATTTTGATTCCCAGTACCCAATACCGTCGTAGCCATTCATGAGGGCAGTGCGGTGGTGAGCCAGCGCGAATGACGGCTTTCCCGACAGCAGGCGACTGGCGAAAGGGTTCCCCGGCATAAAGCAACTGCCCGTCCCCCACCAACCGAGTATGTATAGTACAGGTATTCTGGGCGCGACTAGATAAAGTACAAATTTATCTGTGTCCATCTGTGTCCATCTGTGGTTCATTGATGTATCTTACCCAATTGCAAACAGCT
Source organism: Scytonema sp. PRP1 (assembly GCF_036697665.2). Classification (NCBI taxonomy): domain Bacteria; kingdom Bacillati; phylum Cyanobacteriota; class Cyanophyceae; order Nostocales; family Scytonemataceae; genus Scytonema; species Scytonema sp. PRP1. The sequence continues at coordinate 62,350 of NZ_JBAHYJ020000106.1, forward strand.
ATAAAGAAAAACCATGAAATCACTAGAAGGAAAAATTGCGATCGTCACTGGTGGTTCTGGTGGCATTGGTTCAACCATTTGTGAACGACTAGCCCAAGATGGTGCTAAAGTAGTTGTCCACTACGGCGGTCATCAGGATGCTGCTGATCAAGTCGTTACTAGAATTAAAGATAACGGCGGCGAAGCCGTTGCTATCCAAGCAAACCTCAGTAAAGTCGAAGACGTTGTTAAGCTATTTGACCAGACGCAGCAACATTTCGGAACGCCTGACATAGTTGTTAACAATGCTGGAACAGGTCTTGGCGGACCAATCGCTGAGACGGAAGAAGACGCCTTTGATAAGGTCTTTGGGTTGAACACGAAAGGAACTTTTTTCTCCATGAGGGAAGCCGCCCGTCGTGTTAATCAAAACGGGCGTATTGTCAATATATCTAGTGGGTTAGTTGTACGTCCAAAGGCGGGCTTCAGTCTTTATGTTGGCAGCAAGGCGGCTGTGGAGTTGATGGGCAAAGTTCTGGCGATGGAACTTGGAGAGCGAGGCATCACAGTGAACACAGTTTCGCCAGGACCAACAGAAACAGAAATGTTTGCCCAGTCTGGTGATGACGCAACAGCCGCAGCTGCACAGTCGCCCTTTAACCGTCTTGGGAAACCAGAGGATATTGCAGATGTCATCGCCTTTGTTGTTAGCGACCAATGCCGATGGATTACGGGGCATACCTTCCAAGCAGGAGGAGGATATGTATGACGCCATTTAGCGGAAAATACGCCCTTGTCACTGGCGGGAATAAAGGCATTGGTTTTGCCATTTGTCAAGGGCTGCTAGCAGCTGGGTTTGATGTGATTCTTGCAGCGCGATCGCTTGATAAAGCCAAAGCAGCAGCAGATAAATTGCATACCAACTCGAAAGTGCGCGTCGTCGAACTTGATGTCGCAGATGACCAAACCATTGACCAAGCCGTAAAGCATTTAAGTCAGGAAATTCCTCAACTCGATGTCCTGGTAAATAACGCAGGCATTTATCCTGACGAAGGCGTGAACATTCTGACTATTTCGCGCGAATTGCTAAATCGGACAATGAACACCAACACTTTTGGACCGATTCGCACAAGCCAAGCATTCCTACCCCTACTGGAAAAAGCACCCCAAGCCCGTATCATTAATGTTTCTAGTGGTTACGGACAGTTGGATGGGCTTTCTTTTGATGTTCCCAGTTATTGCTTGTCTAAACTTAGCCTCAACGGTGCAACCATTATGCTAGCGGAAGCTTTACAAGCAAAAGGCATTGCAGTCAACGCTATAGATCCAGGCTGGGTCAAAACAGATATGGGCGGTACTTCCGCACCCCGTTCCCCGCAACAGGGCGCTGACACTGTGATCTGGCTTGCAACCGAAGCTTCACCAAACTTAGGTGGGAAGTTGTTCCGCGATCGCCGAGAAATTTCTTACTAAAGCATTAATTTGAATTTCATTTCTACATATGAGTCAAAAATGGCACAAAAATTAGATGGAAAAGTTGCGCTAATTACTGGCGCTTCATCGGGCATTGGTCAGGCAACCGCCCTAGCCCTAGCAGCGGAGGGAGCAAAGGTGGCATTGGCAGCAAGACGCGCTGAACGACTGCAGAAGTTGGAAAAACAGATTACAGATGGTGGTGGAAAGGCGCTTTCCCTCGTTACAGATATTGCCGATGAAGCCCAAGTGGCTGAAATGGTTCACCAGACTAACAGCAATTTCGGCAGTGTGGATATCTTGGTCAATAACGCTGGTGTGATGCTTGTTGGTCCAGTTGAAGGTGCAGATACTTCAGATTGGCGACGTATGATTAACATCAACCTACTGGGTTTGATGTATGCTACCCATGCTGCCCTACCTTTAATGAAAGCTCAAGGCGGAGGACATATTGTGAATATTTCCTCTGTAGTTGGTCGCGTTGCGGTACCTAATTATGCAGTATATAATGCCACTAAATTTGGAGTTTGTGCTTTCAGTGAAGCTTTACGGAAAGAGGTTTATAAAGACAAAATCCGCGTTACTGTGATTGAGCCAGGTGGGGTGGCAACAGAATTAGCTGACCAGATTACCAACCCAGAGTTTAAGCAGCTGACAGACCAGTTTTATGAGTCATTAACGGTACTCGAAAGCGAGGATATTGCTGCTGCGATTGCCTATGCCGTAACTCAGCCGCCTCGTGTTAATGTCAATGAAATTTTAATCCGTCCAACTGAGCAAGAATTGTAGCTTTTTGTCCAATTTCTATTAAAAGACTCTAAGACATGAAAATTGGCACGATTGGTACAGGAAATATGGCAAGGTCTTTGGGGATCTTGTGGGCAGAACAGGGTCACGAAGTTTTTTTCGGTTCCCGCGACTCCGAGAAGGGTAAATCTGTAGCCGAATTTGCGGGACACCGAGCCAAAGGCGGAACCAATGATGAAGCAGTTGCATTTGCCGATGTCATCTTCTATTCAGTCCGTGAAATGCCTTCTAGCGTGCTGTCCTCAACCGAGGTTCTATCAGGCAAGGTTTTGATTGACTGTAATAACCGGGAGATTCCTGAAGGTTTTGCTTTTGAACCTATTTTCGATGAATCACTCGCTGAAAAACTGGCAGCAAATGTGCCGAATGCTCATGTGGTTAAAGCATTTAACACAATGGCGCAAGAAGTTTTTGAATTAAGCCCCGAACCACTCAAGGAATATAACGTTTCGTGTTTCATTTGTGCTGATAACGAGCAGGCTAAGAAAACAGTCATGACGCTAGCTGAAGAAATAGGTTTTTCTCCTATTGACTGCGGATCGTTACGTAGCGCTCGCATGGTTGAAGGTTTAGGGGACTTTATCCGTTTTATGATTGGTGGAATGAAACTTGGCTCATATGCAACTATTTCTGTCAATAAGCTTTCAGAAGCTAAAAAACAGCGTCTTGGCGGTCGAAACGCAGGGTATCGGTAATTCTTTTTAAATCTCAAATGTGTGGGGTGGGCGCTTACTGCCCACCCTACTAGTTGTGCGAAAGTCGCATGAGACTAAGACTTAGGAGAAAAAAGGGAAAATCAACTCAACATGGATTTACAACTCAATGGAAAAAGAGCTTTGGTAACTGGCAGCAGTAGCGGCATCGGTGAAGCGATCGCTAAAATACTAGCCCGCGAGGGAGTCAGCGTTGTTGTACATGGTCGCAGTTTGTTTCAAGTGCTCTAAGTGGTTACATTAATGGTGCGAATTTGCGTGTGAATGGCGGCTGGACGCAAAGCATTAACTAAAGTAATGATAGGGCTATTTGTCAAGTATTTATCTGTGTCCATCTGTGTCCATCTGTGGTTAATTATTTCTTTGGTGTACCTTACTCCGGGTTGCAAACCGCTATAAGAGGAAAATCATGACCCAAGAAGAAGCAAGATTGCAGCAAGATCGCGATCGCACCGCCTACTGGAAACGCTGGGGTTCGTACCTTAGCGAACGGCAATGGGGAACTGTCCGCGAAGACTACAGCCCTGACGGTAGTGCTTGGGACTACTTACCCCACGACCACGCCCGTTCCCGCGCTTATCGTTGGGGTGAAGATGGGATCGCTGGTATTTCTGATAACCATCAAAGATTATGTTTTGCGATCGCTTTGTGGAATGGTCAAGACCCAATTCTCAAAGAACGAATTTTTGGCTTAACAGGAAATGAAGGCAATCACGGGGAAGATGTCAAAGAATACTATTTCTATCTCGACAACACCCCGACACACTCTTACATGAAATGTCTTTATAAATACCCACAAGCTGCTTTTCCATATACTCAACTTGTACAAGAAAACCGCTCCAGAGGTCGTAAAGAATTCGAGTTTGAATTGCTCGATACAGGTGTTTTTGCTGAAGACCGCTACTTTGATGTATTCGTTGAATACGCCAAAAATACACCAGAAGATATTCTCATTCAAATCAGTGTAGTCAACCGAGGACCAGAGGAAAAAACTCTATATCTGTTACCAACGCTATGGTTTCGCAATACTTGGTCTTGGTATCCCAATCAAGAAAAGCCTTTTGTTAAAGTCTTAAAATCAGATAATCACCTCAGTGTGATCGAAGCTTTTGAATCAACTTTAGGAAACAGATGGCTATACTGCAACGAAGCGACACAATTGCTGTTTACAGAAAACGAGACAAATTGTGAAAGATTATTTGGTGTGAATAATGCTTGTGCCTACGCCAAAGACGGGATTAACGATTATCTGATTCAGGGTCGTAAAGATGCAGTAAATCCTAATCAAATTGGCACCAAGATGTCAGCACATTATATCTTGACGATCGCACCCGGCGAAACCAAAACTGTGCAGTTGCGACTTTGTGACAATCCAGAATTGGCAGAACCATTCGGGGCTAATTTTGATACTATTTTGGGCGATCGCACCAGAGAAGCCGATGAATTTTATCGGCGCATTTCTCCCTTTCCTGCATCCGAAGATGAACGCAATGTCCAGCGACAAGCATTTGCAGGGCTGTTGTGGAGTAAACAGTTTTACTATTATGTAGTCGAAGATTGGTTAAAAGGCGATCCGTCGGGTCCACCGCCACCAGAGTCGCGTCAAAAGGGCAGAAACTCCGAATGGCTACACGTTTTTAATGATGATGTCATCTCAATGCCGGATAAATGGGAGTACCCTTGGTTTGCTGCTTGGGATTTGGCGTTTCATTTGATACCATTAGCCATGATTGACCCAGACTTTGCCAAGCGGCAACTTAGCCGGCTGACGCGAGAATGGTATATGCACCCCAACGGACAACTTCCCGCGTATGAATGGGCGTTGAGTGATGTCAACCCTCCAGTTCATGCTTGGGCAGCTTGGCGCATCTACGAGATCGAGCAAAAGATGTACGGACGCGCTGATAAGCAATTTTTAGAGCGTGTGTTTCAAAAGCTACTCGTCAACTTTACTTGGTGGGTAAACCGCAAAGATATCGAGGGCAAGAATATCTTTCAAGGCGGTTTTTTGGGGTTAGACAACATTGGCGTGTTTGATCGCAGTTCTGAACTTCCCACAGGTGGCTACTTAGAACAAGCTGATGGTACCAGTTGGATGGGTATGTTCTCCATGGATATGCTGACAATCGCCCTAGAACTGGCAAAAGATGAGCCAGTTTATGAAGACATTGCCAGCAAATTTTTTGAGCATTTTCTTCGCATTGCGAGTGCGATGGATGGCATTGGCAACAATGATATAGCACTGTGGGATGAAGCCGATGGCTTTTACTACGATGCGCTGCATTTTCCTGATGGTCATCATTGCCCGATGAAAGTGCGATCAGTCGTGGGGTTGGTTCCCTTGTTTGCTGTGGGAACGCTAGAACCAGAAATTTTAGAAAAACTGCCTTCCTTCAAACGAAGAACAGAATGGTTTATCAAAAACCGACCTGACTTGACTTCAGGTATCGCCTGTATGCAAAGCTTAGGGGCAGGTCACCGCAAATTGCTGGCAATCACCAATACAGATAAGTTGCATCGTATTCTGGAAAAAATGTTAGATGAAGCAGAATTTTTGAGTCCTTATGGCATTCGCTCTGTTTCCAAATATCACCAGGAGCATCCTTACATCCTAACGGTAAATGGTCATGAGTACCGAGTGGACTACGAACCAGCCGAATCCTGCACTGATTTGTTTGGTGGTAACTCTAACTGGCGCGGTCCAATTTGGTTTCCGATGAATTATTTAATTATTGAATCACTCCAAAGGTTCCATCAGTACATGGGCGACTCATTCAAGGTGGAATGTCCAACAGGTTCTGGCAATCAGATGACCTTAAACGAAGTGGCAATTGAATTATCTAACAGGCTTGGTCAGATTTTTATCAGAAATTCCTCTGGACGCAGACCTGTTTATGGTGGTACCGAGGTGTTTCAAACTAATCCACATTGGCGTGACTTAATTCTTTTCCACGAATACTTTCATGGAGACAACGGCGCAGGTTTGGGTGCTAGTCATCAAACTGGTTGGACGGGTCTCGTCGCAGAAATGATTCAGCGATGCACAGAACATGGCAAAGAATTATAAAATCAGCGATTAAAGGTGCAAAAATGTGCCTGTCTCTTGATATTGTTGGTTACAGTCATCTGACATCTTGCACCAATATCAATAAGAGGCAAAGCCTCTATATTCTTGTTCCCAGGCTGAGCCTGGGAACGAGGGCTGGGAGGCGACCGCCTCCTCCTTGTTGAGAATGGTGCAAGTTATCAGGTCATCGCACTTATATGCCTTACGCTTGTCCTAAGGAAAATTTGAGCATCTGTTGTAATAAGAGCGCTTTTGAGATGATTAGACCATAATTCGTAGGGTGGGCATTGCCCGTAAAAGCTTATGTAATGGACATTTGAGATATTGGTGAGCAATGCCTACCTTAGCTGAAATCCGCTCTCTATTTATAACGCAGACGCGCAACGTATCCGACAGGAGAACAGAAGGACGCGAAGAAAAAAGGGAAAAAGTTAATGAAAGTTGGAAAATCATATACAAGATTACTTGTCAAAGACTGGAAGGCTTGTTTCTTGTTTTACAAAAATGTCATAGAATTTGACGTTGCTGTAGAAAATGAAGAAGACGGATATGCTGAGTTTCAAGCCGGAGATATGAGACTAAGTCTATTCCGGCGGCAAGAAATGGCACAATTGATTCACAACTCAGAAAAGCCTGCTCATGCTGAATGTCAAGATACTGTGGCGTTGATTTTTACTGTGCATGATTTAGAGGAGGAATATCAGCGATTAAGACATAAAGGGGTGCAATTTACCGCAGCACCTATGAATAATCCCTACTTTGGAATCAAAACAGCTTATCTTCGAGATCCAGACGGAACTCTCATTGGCTTATACGAATTTCTTGTGTGATATATAAAAAACCAGTAATTAAACAAGGGAGGTCACCGAAGCGCTATGGCTAAACCTGTAATCATAACCGTTGACGATGACCCAGAAGTTTTGCAAGCTGTGGCGCGGGATCTACGGCAAGAGTATGGCGATCGCTTCCGAATTATCCGCGCCGAATCTGGTGCGAGTGCATTGGAAGCTTTGGAACAACTCAAACTCCGTAATCAGCCAGTGTCACTGTTTCTTGTCGATCAACGGATGCCACAAATGTCCGGCGTGGAGTTTTTGGAACAAGCCATGCCTATGTTCCCGGAAGCAAAACGTGCTTTACTCACCGCCTATGCAGATACCGATGCTGCTATCCGCGCCATCAACAATACAAAAATTGATTACTACTTGATGAAGCCGTGGGACCCGCCAGAAGAACGCTTGTATCCAATACTCGACGATTTACTCGAAGACTGGCAAGCAAACTTCCACCCACCATTTGAAGGGATTCGCGTCATCGGTAATCGCTGGTCGCCCCATTCCCATCAGGCGAAAGATTTCCTAGCGCGAAATCAAGTGCCTTACCAGTGGATGGATATTGAATTATCAGAAGAAGGACAAAAACTCACAGAATATGCTAGCGGAGATAAAGTAAACCTGCCCGTCGTCCTGTTTGCTGATGGTTCTCATCTTATACAGCCAACCAACTTGCAAATTGCTGAGAAGATTGGGCTGCGAACTCAAGCAGAAAAACCGTTTTATGACTTGATTATCGTTGGTGGCGGTCCTGGTGGTTTAGCAGCTGCGGTGTATGGCGCATCAGAAGGGCTACGCACGGTGATGATAGAACGTGAAGCCCCAGGCGGACAAGCTGGGACAAGCTCGCGTATCGAAAATTACCTTGGTTTTCCCACAGGCTTGAGTGGTGGCGATTTAGCACGGCGTGCTGTGACTCAAGCAAGACGGTTTGGCGTTGAAATTCTTACTCCACAAGAAGTTACGGGTATCCGCTTAGAAGACCAGTATCGAATTGTGCAACTGGGAGACGGTGGCGAAATCAGTTGCCACGCCATGATCTTAGCGTTGGGTGTGTCGTGGCGGCGGTTAGATGTGCCTGGACTAGACCGTTTGACGGGTGCAGGAGTCTACTATGGTGCCGCACAGGCTGAAGCGATGAGTTGCCAAGGAGAAGAAGTTTATATCATTGGTGGGGCAAACTCAGCCGGACAAGCTGCAATGTACTTTTCGAGATACGCGCACACAGTGACGATGCTAGTCCGTGGCGACTCCCTAACTAAGAGTATGTCTCAGTATCTGATTGAGCAAATTGCAGAAACACCAAATATCATTGTCAAGACACATAGCAGTGTGATAGAGGCAAAAGGAGAAACAAGTTTAGAAGCACTTACTATTCACAATTCTTTGACAGGTGAAACGCAAACCGTTCCTGCAACATCACTGTTTATTTTTATTGGTGCCGTTCCCCGCACTGAGTGGTTAGATGGTGTCATTGCACGAGACGATCGCGGCTATATCATAACAGGTCCAGATTTGCAAAAAGATGGGCAACGCATCAAGGGATGGACGCTAGAACGCGATCCCTATTTGTTAGAAACGAACGTCCCTGGCGTTTTCGCTGTGGGTGATGTGCGTCATGGTTCCGTGAAGCGAGTTGCTTCTGGCGTTGGTGAAGGTTCAATCTGTGTTCAGTTCGTTCATCGATACCTTAGCAACGTGTTGTGATCCTTGAAATGAGTTCACAAGTTGTCTACCAGATACAGCAATTCTGGCGTTGCATTTACCACATTGTAGGGGTACAGCACTGCTGTGCCTCTACAAGCACGGTGTATTGCAATGAACTGAAAACCTTAATACTGGGAATCTCTTGGATTTGATGTCAACATTGATTTACAACTCAAAGGTGACAGCCATGCAAGAAATAACTCTCGCTGAAGCATCTAAAAATCTGCCTGAATTAATTGAAGCTGCCTTAAGTGGTGAAGAAATTGTGATTACAAAAGACAATCAACCTGTTGTCAAACTAACTCCAGTGTCGCCTGAACGTCGTTCGCTGTTTGGAAGTGCTAAAGGCTTGATTACAATATCAGATGATTTTGATGAACCGCTAGAAGACTTTAAGGATTATATGTAATGAGGCTGCTGCTGGATACTCACACATTCATTTGGTTTTTTACAGGCAATACAAAAATCAGCAACCAAGCTAGGGCACTCATTGAGAATCAGGATAACGAAAAGCTGCTAAGTACAGCTAGTGTCTGGGAAATAGCAATTAAACAAAGTACAGGCAAGCTAAGTTTTCATGTGCCATTTGAGGTGTTTATCAAGCAGCAACTCAGTCTTAATGACTTCAATTTGCTAAACATCAACCTCGACCACCTTGCTGTTGTTGCTACTCTACCTTTTCACCATCGTGATCCATTTGACAGACTTTTAATTGCACAGTCTATCGTAGAAAAAATACCTGTTTTAAGTGTAGATTCAGCTTTTGATGCCTATCCTATTGAACGGCTGTGGTAAGTAACAATTATTTATTTAATATAAGGAGTTGCCATGCTGCACGACTCAAATCATATGACGCTGTTTCCTAAGTTACCAGATGATGCTTTGGACGAGATGAAGCAGTTTGGTACTGAAATAGAACTTAATGCAGGTGATGTGTTGTTTAGTGAAGGTGACTCAAAATATCACTTTTTTGTTGTCTTAGAAGGGGAAATTGAAGTCACTAAGCAAGTTGGCGCTGAAACGAAAGTGCTGGCTGTTCATCGTCGTGGTGAGTTCATGGGTGAACTTTCGATGCTAACAGGTTCGGGTGCGATCGCCTCAGGGCATGCGATCGCACCCAGTCGCGTTTTGCAAATTGACGTTGAAACATTTAGACATATCCTCACTGAATGTTCCCCTATTGCTGAGGTGATTCTCAGCGCAATGGCAGGACGCACCAAAGATGTGGAAGTGCAACTGCGGCAGCAAGAGAAGATGGCAGCCTTAGGTAAAATGTCAGCAGGTTTGGCACACGAATTGAATAATCCAGGGGCGGCGGCGCGACGGGCGGCTTCGCAGTTGCGCGAGAATTTTCAAAACTTGCAAACTCAAGCTTTAGCGCTCAATTTATTATCCAAAGAGCAACTAAAATTCATTACAGAGATTCAACATCAAGCAACATTACACGCCTGTCACTCGCCCAAACTCGACCCTATTACCTGTAGCGATCAAGAAGACGAAGTGACAGACTGGTTAGAAGACCATGATATCAGTAATAGTTGGAAACTTGCCCCCACATTAGTTAACGCTGGACTAAACACTGAAAAGCTTGATACTCTTGCTGACAACATCCCCGTTGACTGTCTGAGTCATGTCCTTACGTGGCTAGAAGCAACACTTTCATCCTTCGGGCTGATCCATGAAATTGAGCAAAGTACCGTCCGTATCTCCGATTTGGTGAAAGCAATTAAAGGTTATTCCTACATGGATCAAGCCCCTCTGCAAGAAATAGATGTGCATGAGGGAATTGAAAATACTTTGCTCATTCTTCATCATCGCCTAAAAAAGGGAGTCATCGTTAAGCGAGAGTATGACCGCACTTTGCCAAAAATTTGTGCTTATGCCAGTGAACTTAATCAAGTGTGGACAAATTTAATTGACAATGGCATAGATGCAATGAAAGGCAAAGGTGATTTGACGATTCGTACTTATAGAGAAAATAATTGTCTGATTGTGGAAATTGGCGATACTGGGGTAGGTATTCCATTAGCAATTCAATCCCGCGTTTTTGAACCATTTTTCACAACTAAAGGAGTGGGTAAAGGCACAGGCTTAGGTTTAGAAATTGCCTATCGCATTATTGTTAACAAACATCACGGTGATATTCGGTTTGAATCGAAACCTGGTGAGACACGCTTTCGAGTGCATTTGCCTATTCAAGGTGTAAATTCGTGTCAAAAGGTTTGTGAGTAGAATTTTCACGCCTGATTGGATGCAATCCTTGAATTACCAGTCATTTATACTGTAGTAAAGCCTGAAAATCACGCTTCAATTCGGGTGACTCAACGGCTTGGCATGATACCAATGGGTCGTACTTACAAATATTACGGTGTCGAACTGGAGTTATTTATAAAGGAGTTTATATGAGAACAATACCAATCCAATTACCGGAAAGTGTATTTTCTGCCCTCCGCAAAAATCCCGAAGAATTTGTCGAAGAAATGCGAATCGCCGCAGCAGTAAAATGGTATGAATTAGGCGAAAATTCTCAAGGGAAAGCGGCAGAAATTGCTGGACTTACTCGGGCAGAGTTTATTAATGCTTTGTCTCGTTACCAAGTAGATTTTATGCAATATACTACTGAGGAATTAGCCGAGGAAATAGGGAATGTCGATTAATCGCGTCATCATTAACTCCTCACCTCTTATTGTTCTGTTTAAAAGTCAGCAAGCAGAATTACTACCGCAATTGTTTGCGGAAATATTAGTTCCTTCAGGTGTCTTTGAAGAAGTTACGATGGCAGGTGAAGATGATGCAGCATCAAGACAACTACCTGGCATTTCTTGGATAAAACGAGTAGAAATTACCGGGCTCGCCCCTGAAGTTGCTGCTTGGGATTTAGGCAAGGGAGAATCACAAGTGTTGAGTCTAGCTCTGAAAACTTCAGCTAACAGTGCAGCTATTGTTGACGATACAGCGCGGCGTTGCGGTCAAGCTTTGGGCATCACTACCATTGGTACGGGAGGCATACTCATAAGAGCGAAACGACGCGGACTGATTAAAAACGTATCTTCAGGAATTGAAGCTTTACGCGATGCAGGTTTATGGTTATCTGATAGTGTGGTGAATCTGCTCAAACAACAAGCCGGAGAGTAATTTGAAAACCTATTTAAAACAGTACTTTAACTATTAATTAAATACTTACACTTCAAGGTGTCATCATGCTTAATATCGAAACTTTACGGCAAGTTCCTCTGTTCTCTAAGTTATCAGACAAACAGTTGCAATGGCTACTTGATCAAGGTGTCGAGGTATGGCGAGAACCTGGAGAAATTCATCGCCATGAAGGTGAACCTGCTGAGCATGTTTTTATACTACTTGAAGGTCAAGTTCGGATTACACAAAAAGTTGGCAATCAAGAGATTTTGCTGGCGATGTACGAACCAAAAACGCTGTTTGGTGAATTGCCTGTGTTAATGGGTCAGACACATTTCTGGGCTACTGGTCGTGCTGTGACTCGTAGCCACATTCTAGAATTGCCAAACCAGGTGTTTTGGGAAATGCTTTCGAGTTGTACTTGCGTCATGACGGCAATTCTCCGCACAATGGCAGAACGGTTGCAAGCGGTACAAACGATATCACAACACAGAGAAAAACTAGTAGCATTAGGCACTTTAGCAGCAGGATTGGCACACGAGTTGAATAACCCGGCTTCTGCATGTCGTAGAGCCGTGGGACAATTACGCCAAACTAGGCAAGTGTTGCAGCCTTTAACAGTAAAGCTGAATCAAAAAGAAATGACCTGCGACCAAAAAGCGTTTGTTGCCAAATTGCAGCAAGATGCAATAGCCAGTGCTAAAACAGCAACCAGACTCGATCCATTAACGCAAAGCGATCGCGAGGATGAGGTGATGCAATGGCTAGAAGCACACAACGTTGGCAATGGTTGGAAGCTTGCTCCCACGCTAGTTACAGCAGGGCTTGATATCGAATGGCTGGAGAATGTTAAGAAAAATGTAGGTGAATTCTTGCTTGGTAACGTCCTAACTTGGACAGAAATAACATTACAAGAATGGGGTTTGTTAGACGAACTTGAGCATTCTACGACGCGAATTTCTACCTTAGTTGATGCAGTCAAAGATTATTCCTACATGGACCGGGCACCTCTACAGGAAATAGACGTACATGAAGGTATAGAAAGTACTCTGACAATTTTAAATCACAAGTTAAAGCACAGTAATGTAGTGCTTACGCGGGAGTATGACTGTGACGTACCGCTGATTAGTGCTTATGGCAGAGAACTCAATCAAGTTTGGACGAATTTGATTGATAATGCGATCGATGCTGTCAACGGGCAAGGTGGTCAAATCTGGATTCGCACCAATTGTGAAAGTGACTTTTTGCTTGTAGAAATTGCTGACAATGGTCCGGGAATTCCGCCAGAGGTTCAGTCTCACATTTTCGAGCCATTTTTTACAACTAAAGGAGTCGGTGAGGGGACTGGGTTAGGTTTGCACATTGTCTACCAGATTGTTGTGGGACAGCATCAAGGTGATATTCGGCTGTTGTCTCAGCCAGGGGACACCAGGTTTCAGGTACGGTTGCCGATGAATTTGTCGTAATTTGCTGATTTTACCTAAAGTTTATCAAGCGCCAGGCTTAAGCCCGAAGGTGTATATCACCTCAGCGAGGAAGCGTTATTATTTGGTGCAAAAAATAATTCCTAAGGATTCAGACAATGCGAGCAACTGTTTACCACGGACCTGGCGACGTGCGAGTTGAAAACGTTCCCGACCCGAAGATTCAGCAGCCCACCGATGCAATTGTCCGAATCACCCACGCTTGCATCTGCGGTTCCGATTTGTGGTTTTACCGAGGGTTGGATAATTGGAAACCGGGGTGGCGCACAGGTCACGAGTGGATGGGCGTAGTCGAGGAAGTTGGTTCCGAAGTCCGCAATATTAAAAAAGGGGATTACCGAAGAAAGGCAGAGGGCAGAGGGCAGAAGGAAAGATTGTAAGTTTTAATACAAAAGCAGGTCCTATGTGCTCTGCCAGATGGTCTAAAGCCCCTGAATTTATGATGCTGTTGGCGAATAAATTAGGGGTCAAGCACGACAAGAAAAATTAAGGAGATACAACAGAGTTGAATCAAGTTATTCGTGATGATGGCACTAAAGGCGGAACAAACGGAGATTGTCGGGTTGAGTCCTAGTGGCACGAGGGGGGCTACCGCCCGCCCTCAGGACTCCCCCCGATGCCAGTTGCTGACCGCCCGCTATAAAGTTTACTAGTGATGTATTCGAGTTATTAAAGCGGGCAGTCACCGCTCTTGCTGCAACTGGCTCAAAAATCAGTAGTTGAAAACACTAGTGTTTCAAATACACTTGTGGCTGGTGCAGGCAGGGATACTCTAGAGAGTCAAGCAGGGTCGAGAGTGCTTAAGTAAAATAATCAGAGCACTGACAATAGCTGTCAAGCAGAGAAACTGGTAAGCGCAACATTACAGGGGGAACATAGATGAGTGTGCATCCAAAATCGGAGTGGGAGATACCACAAGAAACGGCAAGGATAGCAACATCGGCATTCCCGAAAGGAAATGTGTACATGAAAATGCGGGACAGTTTAGGAGAGATTTACACAGATAAGGAGTTTGAAACGCTATTTCGGAGTGATTGTGGTCAGAGTGCATATTCGCCAGGACAATTGGCGTTGATTAGCGTGATGCAATTTGCGGAGGGGTTAACCGACCGTCAAGCTGCAGAGGCAGTCAGATCGAGAATCGACTGGAAGTATGCTTTAGGGTTAGAAATCACTGATAGCGGATTTGATTACTCAGTATTGAGCGAATTTCGTGGCAGGCTGATAGCGCGAGGGCGAGAGCATCAAATACTGGAGAAGATACTTGAGGAATTTAAACAAAAAGGATGGCTCAAAAGTCGCGGCAAGGCACGAACCGACTCCACCCATGTGATAGCTGCGATTCGACAATTAAATCGACTTGAGTGTGTGGGAGAAACGTTACGCCACTGCTTGAATGAATTAGCAACCATTGCACCAGAATGGTTGTTATCGATTGTTAGCCAAGATTGGTTTGACCGTTATAGTCATCGGTTTGAGCAGTATCGTCTACCTAAGACGAAAGCAGAACAACTGGATTTGGCCTTAGTGATCGGTCGGGATGGACATCAGTTATTGATGGCGGTGTATAGTACCAACACACCGGCTGAACTGGCTTCGGTTAGTGCAGTGGAAATTTTACGTTTGGTTTGGGTACAACAATACTATCTCCAAGGTGAAAACTTAAGTTGGAGAACAGATGACTTACCACCCAACCAATTGCTGATTCAGTCACCCTACGACATACAAGCCCGCAACCGTACAAAACGAAATACAAACTGGACTGGCTACAGTGTACATTTGACCGAAACTTGCGACTGTGAGTTACCTTCGTTGATTACAAATGTCGAAACAACTGCCGCTACCACTTTTGACGGGGCAATGACACCCATCATTCATCAACACCTAGCCGACAAAGCACTTTTACCCCAAGAGCATTTTGTCGATACGAACTATGTGAGTGCACAGCACCTGCTCGACTCCAAGCAAAATTATCAACTTGAGTTGACAGGACCTGTGATGCCTGACACTAGTTGGCAAGCTCAAAGTGACAATGGTTTTGACCTTAAGTGCTTTACCATTGATTGGCACTCCCAAACGGTTGTTTGTCCGGCAGGCCATACCAGTAAAGCTTGGTGTGAACGCATCGAAAACGACGGAACTTGTGTGAGTGAAGTTCGCTTTGCATCGATTGACTGTCGAGTCTGTCCACTGCGAGCACAATGTACCCGTGCTGCCCGCGCTCCACGTCTGCTCAAACTCAGACCACAATCCCAGCATCAAGCTTTGCAAGCAGCTCGTATCCAACAAGCTACTTCCGAGTTTAAAAGGCGCTACCAACAACGCGCCGGCGTCGAGGGGGCTATTTCCCAAGCTTGTGTGCGGTTTGGGTTACGTCGTAGCCGATACATCGGTTTAGCTAAGACACACTTACAGCATCTTCTTACCGCCACTGCCATTAACCTCACACGCATTGTCAGTTGGCTTGAGGGTATACCTAAAGCCAAGACTCGCACTTCTCGCTTTGCAGCTCTTGCTCCGAGTGCTTTTACCTAAGTTTTATTTGATTTTCTCTTTACTATTTTCACTCTTACTTTGGTATCCCACCATATTGCTTTCACCCCTCACTTATTCGCCAACAGCATCATTTATTTATGGAGACAAATAAAAAAGTGCGAACTTTATTAAATCCCCCGCTTTCAAGCGTGGGGAAACATAGCTGCCTTCAGACGAGCGTACTTCTGCCTTCTTAAGTCCTTGCCCCCTTTGCTTTTTCCGATGGCACCTGCGAATTCTGTGGTAAAGGCTTGCAAACTTCCTGCATCCAAGGTGACTTTTGGGGCGGAGAATCCAACGACGGCGGGCAAGCAGAAGCGGTACGTGCGCCTTTTGCTGACGGCACCCTGGTTGTAGTACCGCCCGCAGTCGAGGGTGATGATGCCATGCTCAAGGCAATTCTGCCTCTCACCGATGTCATGTCAACTGGTCATCACGCGGCGGTTTCTGCTGGAGTGCAGCCAGGGGGTACAGCAGCGGTCATTGGCGATGGTGCTGTTGGGCTGTGCGGCGTACTGGCAGCGAAGCGGTTGGGAGCAGAACGGATCATTATCCTTGGTCGTCATGAAAAACGTTTAGAAATTGCGCGGCGCTTCGGGGCTACCGATGTGGTAACAAGTAGAGATAAGCAGGCGATTAGCGAAGTTCAGGAGATGACCAAGGGCGGGGTGGAGTCGGTGCTGGAATGTGTCGGAACCGAATCATCTATGGATACAGCAATAGGAATTGCGCGTCCTGGCGGGGCGATCGGCTTTGTGGGAGTACCCCACGGTAGCGAGACAATAAACCTGTCGCGGATGTTCTATTCAAACATCGCCTTACGCGGCGGAGTTGCGCCAGCCCGTGCCTAGATTCCCGAACTAGTTACCGACGTGGTAGCAGGTAAACTGGACTCTTCCCCCGTCTTGGATCTCACCGTTGACCTCAATGGCGTTCCCTCTGGATATGCAGCAATGGACAGCAGGGAAGCGATTAAGGTGATGATGCAACCCTAATTTCAATTTTGGATGGGTGCTGAGTTGCCTTAAATGTCACAATTAAGGCAGACATCAGGATAATCCTATGAGCACAAACTGTACGCATCTCAATGAAATCCACGACGTTACACCCAGCGCCAACGGCTGCGAAGAATGTCTCAAGATGGGCGATAGGTGGGTGCATTTGCGCCAGTGCCTCATTTGCGGTCACGTTGGCTGCTGTGACTCGTCAAAAAATAAACACGCCACTAAGCACTTCCACGGTACTGGGCATCCGGTTGTGAAGTCTTTCGAGCCTGGCGAGGACTGGAGGTGGTGCTACATCGATAAGACTTTCGTGTAGAAGTTTGAATTGGTTAACCTGAGTTCAGCTTTATCCAATTAAGCCATTGCAACTTCTTGGAATTTAGATCCTACTGTAACAGCTTTAATGTGAATTCGACGAACCTCTTTCCCCCCATCCCCAGAGCAGGGCTGTTTCATTCCACAAGGGCTAGAAGTTTGTCAATATCATGACAAAGAAATCTTTGAGCAGTTGTGATGGAAGCATGACCATTTCGACGGAGTATATTGAGAGCGAGCCTCCTGAGGAGGAGCTTCGCTAACGCTCTCAATATGGAGAGATTTGCGGGGGCATGACCGATACGTATTTTTGAATCGTCCTCTTTGAAAACTACGACTTTCACCCAGTGGAGGCAATTTTCGATACACCAATGACCGCGAATACCACGTCCAAATTCTTGTGCTGTGTGAATGAGGCTACTGATGTAACAGACAATCTCATGATATGGTTGACCTGCTCGTGTTCCAGTTCTTTCGACTCGAATTAAAGACTTAATTCCCACCCAAGACGAGTCAATTCCATTTAAATCATCAAAAACTTCTACAGTTCTAGTTGTCACACGATTCCTAGTTTTTTCGGTCTCAATATAACGACTCGTTGGTTTTTTTTGTGCAGCAATGCGTTGAATATGGCGATTTAATTTTGGCTGATTGCCTTTAACAGCAATGACGTAATCATTGCCACTGTCTATGATTAACTGACAAGTTTTTTTTGGCAGTGTAAAGAATCCAAGCTGAATACAGCATCTTTTATATCCAAGACAGCAATTAAGTTTTGCACAATTACGATTTCGCTCTTCTCCTTGTTTTCAAATTTTTCCATGCTTAAAACCAGTCCTCTTTTACTTGCAAACACTGATACAATACTGACAAAATTTTGGCATGATTTTTCGTAGTCTTGGAGTGTTCCTTTAATACTTTTACCGTCGATACTACACCACTCCGATTCATTGAAATCAACGTAGTTTTGCGCCCAATGATTAAACTTTGTGGCAAGTTTATCAAAATCGACTCCCATGACTATACGCCTGATAGTTGAGTATGAAGGGACACCGTGTTTTTGTATTTCAAACGTCTTTATCAACACTTGACGATGCCGTTTGACAAAATCTCCCCATGCACGATACCCAACATATCCACTCATGGTGCCCATTATTACAAACAGCAACACCAACCACAATGGATGTCTTCGGCCATCTAAAGTTCTGAAATCTTCAACTTGCCGCAAATGTTCAATTAGAGAAGCACCCATGATTTTTATCCCCTCAACACTTGCAATTTTACCTGTTTTAGGGAATGAAACAGCCCTGCTTGGAGAGGGGACCGCAAAGCCCCCCAACCTCCCTCTCCTGCAAGGAGAGGGAGGAGCTACGTAAAAATGGGATTTTTAAGCCTCTCCCCTACAAGGGGAGAGGAATGGAAGCGGGGTCAAATCAGGATACATCGAACTCACGTAGCTTTAGGAAGTTATGCGATCGCCCTTGGCGGGGCTTTGCCCATCGCTTGGCATCGCTTTGCACCATTTCAAAACGCTATAAGTCTTGTCGCCAGCCTAAGCGCAAAGGGCACGGTACGGCTGAGTCTTCCGCACACGCTGCGCGATCGCCGTTAGCGCAAGCTCCTCCGGAGGACGCACGGACACGCTACGCTCCGATGATTTGAAAAGCTTTGACGATTTAGCGCTCACTGAAAATCGGAGGTCGAGCTAATCAATCTTGTCCACTTAGAGTGAGTACAAAGTTGAAGGTGAAGTCAAATACTTCCAACCTTGTTCACATATCTATACAAAGTTTACTTTGTATAGATATCTTTGGTGTTAAACTGCCATTAGTTTTGGGTTGGGCAAGCCTCCAACAGAAGCAGCAGTCCTGTTTCATCTCTCCTTCTGCTATGGTTGCTTGAAACAACCTCAACTAGCCATTGACTATTGCGATCAAGCTTTCACTATTGCCGGTGAAACGAAACACCAAGAGGCAAAAGGGTTAGCACTGGCACATTTGGCAAATGTTTATTGGCATCAAAACAAATATTTTCTAGCCTTATGGTTTGTGATCCAGAGTTTACTTATTCTACCTCCGTGGGCTAGTGCCAATGGTCGCTCTATCTTGAAGGTAATGCTTACAGAAATCATTCAATTGCTTGGCAGATTTAACTATAATATAAGCCTTTAAGGCTTTCATCGATTATTTTCAGCAAAAGTTTGCCGGACAGTCGGCTGCTTTTGTCATTTTTATGAGAGATTCCCATAAGTAAATCATAAGTAAATGTAGTTAGATTTGATAAAATTAGCAATAGCCGTATAGGTATACGGATAATACCTCAATGAAGCGTGACAGAACGGGAAAATTTATCCATAGTTGGGAAAAAGAACCGAAGCAAGCAGTCAACCTATCCCTAACCAGACAGCTTGGCAGATTCTAAAGCAGCAGGCGCGTGAACGTGGTATTTCCCGTTCTGAGTTGGTGAAACGCTATGCTCGTAGCTTGCAATCTGATTTGTCTTTCAAGAACCTTAGTAGCAACGGCAAGCTGGACGCTTGTCATCAAGCAGAGGAAACGCAACAAAGAGCTGATCACGACTTAGAAGGACTTGTGGCAGAACGAACGTCGGAACTGTCTCAAGCCAATGCACAACTGCAAATGCAAATTGTTGAACTGCAACGAACCATTGAAGCTTTGCAGTCGCGCCAGCAAGATTTAACTCCACCTCAGCTAGCCCAAGCAGCACTACAAGGCGATGCTCCCAAAGGGAGCCGCCCAGGGGGCGATCGCGAAGTCATTCACATTCTCGAAAGCATTACTGATGGTTTCATTGCTTATGATCGCGACTGGCGCTACATCTACGTTAACGAAGCCGCCGTACGGCTACTAAAGAAGAGCAGAAACGAACTCATTGGTCAGCGCGTTTGGGATGTGTTTCCTCTTTATGCGGCACCAACGTTGAACGCATGCTGCACAAAGCGGTAGATGAACAAACTGCTCTTGTCTTCGAGGATTATTACGCTCCTTTGGACACTTGGGGGGAAGTTCATGCCTACCCGTCTGCTGAAGGACTTTCTCTGTTCGTTCGGGACATTACTGAGCGCAAGAAATTGGAACAACTACTCCAGCAGAACGCACAAGCTCAAGCTAGTCAACGCCAATGGCTGGAGGCGGTACTCAATCTGCTGCCCATTCCACTGGTATTTATTGAACCCCAAACGGCTCGCTTCACCTTCTCCAATCAGGCGGCAAATGAGATGGCAGGAGGTAAAATTCCTGATAATCGCCCTGCTGGAGTGTATAATGCAGAGTTTTCCTGCACCGATGCCACAGGGCAACTCATCCCGCCCGAGCAACTTCCAGCAGTCCGGGTGGCACGAGGCGAAAAAATTCATGGGGCGCAGTTGAATTGGCATACTCCAACAGGTGTTTACTCGCTGCTCGTTGATGCAGATACCTTACCCGCAATGCATGGGCAACCAGCAACTTGCGTGATGGTGTTTCAAGATATTGGCTCCCGCAAACAGGTAGAGTTGCAACTTCAGCAAAGCCAGCGATTCATCCAACAGGTTGCCGATGCCACGCCTGGTGTGTTGTATATCTATGATTTAATCGAGCAGCGCAATGTCTATGCGAATCGTCACATTGGCGAACTCCTGGGTTATACCCCAGAACAAATTCAGGCAATGGGAAGCGAACTGTTTCCTCAACTCATGCATCCTGACGATTTTGCCACTCTTCCTAACCACTTGGAACGCTTTGATCACGCTCAAAATGGTGAAATTATTGAGCGAGAGTATCGGATGCAGCATGCTAATGGAGAATGGCGTTGGCTTTGGAGTCGGGATCTTATTTTCACCCGCACACACGATGGGTTACCCCAGCAAGTGATTGGCATCTCACATGATATAAGCGCCCGTAAACAAGCAGAAGAAGCTCTGCGGCAACAAGCCGAGGCATTAGAGAACCAGCAGAAATGGTTGGAAGCGGTGCTTGATTTAATGCCGACGCCTATGGTGTTCATCGAACCGGGAACAGCAAAGGTAACTTTTGCCAATCGAATTGCCAATCAACTGGCAGGTGGTGACTTACCCAAAAACAAATCCCTTGAAGAATATGCCTCGGCATACTACTGCACAGATGGAGCAGGTGAGCGCATTCCGACTGAGCGAATGCCTGCGGTTCTCCTAGCAAGAGGAGAAAAATTAGAAAACTATGAGATGAACTGGCATACACCTGGTGGTATTCGCTCAACTCTGTGCTGGGGAGAAACATTACCGCCCATGTACGGACATTCCGCTGTTTGCATTGGTATGTTCCAGGATGTCACTAGGTTGAAGCAAATTGAGGAGAATCTGCGACAGACCGAGGAACGGTTACAGCTTGCCTTGTCTGGAACAGGCACGATCGCCTGGGATATGGATTTGAGGGCAAATCATGTCGTGTGCTCTCCCAATGCCCTTGAGGTTTGGGGAATTCAAGAAGGAACGGGAGAAGACTTTTTTGCTGTCGTCCACTCTGAAGATCGGCAAAGTGTCGTCTTTGCTTATGAGCGTGCGCTCAACGGAGAAGAAGACTACGCTCAGGAATACCGCGTTATTGGTCCGGATGGAACGGCAAGATGGCTCCGCAGCCAGGGACGAGTATACAAAGATGCTGATGGTCCTGTACGGATGGTAGGGGTATCGATTGATATTAGCGATCGCAAACAAACAGAACAAGCGCTCGCAGCAAATGCTCAACGATTAAGTCTGGCTTTGGCAGCTGCGAAAATGGGAGATTGGAGTTGGGATGCAGCAACAGATATTGTCACATTTTCTCAACGAGCAGCCGAAATTTTTGGCATTCCGTCTGGTCCTTATATGACTTGGACGCATATGCGCGACCTACTTCATCACGAAGACCGAGAGCAGGCTCGTCTAGCGGTTGAGCAAGCAATCCGCCACAAGCATGATTATGACATTGAATACCGGGTGATTCATCCCAATGGAGCCGAACGATGGGTTGCAGCAAAAGGACGTGCTCAGTATAGTGTTTCAGGAGATGTCCTGAGTATGCTGGGAGTTGTGCAGGATGTGAGCGATCGCAAACAGATGGAAGCGGAACTCCGTCGTCGAGAACAAAGGTTCAAGACTTTAGCTGAAAATTCCCCAGATATCATCAGTCGAATCGATTCAGAATTTCGCCATATTTATGTCAGTCCTGCTATCGAACAGGTGACTGGTATTCCAGCAGAAGAATTCATTGGCAAAACCAATATTGACTTAGGTATGGCACCAGAGAGTTGCAGACTTTGGCATGAAAACTGGCAACAGATATTTACAACTGGGCAAAGCCGTTCGATAGAGTTTAACTTTGAAGCGCTTAATGGTACCCGTTGGTATCAATCGCGTTTTGTACCCGAGTTTGCAGCCGATGGGACGGTCGAATCAATCATTGGCTATGCCCGTGATGTTACTGAGTTCAAGCGAGTTGAGCAACAAGAGCGTTTTCTCGCTCAAGCATCGCAAACGTTTGCAGCGGCGAGTTTAGATTTGCAAACGGTTTTGAACACTATCACTCAACTTGTTAGTGAATATACAGGTGATGTTTGCGTCCTGAGTCTCCTTTCTGAAGATGGGCAGTGGCTTGAGCCTGTTTCTGTTTACCATGTTGATCCAGAGGTAAGACAGTTTGTGAATGAACTGTTAAGCAGTTATCCTCGCCGTGCTGATGAAGGGATTGGGGGACAAGTGATGCAGACTGGAGTTGCCCTTTTGATGCCAGTGACATCACAGGAGGAGTTACGTGCCGTTATCAAACCAGAGTATCAGCGCTACTTGGAGCGCTTTAGGGTTTACAGCACCTTGCTTGTGCCACTTAAGGTACGAGGACAAGCGATTGGAGTGTTGAGCCTGACTCGCAATCATCCCGGAAAACCTCACAATATCAATGACCAAACTTTATTTCAAAATTTGGCAGACCGGGCGGCTATGGCGATCGCCAATGCTCAACTCTATCAACAAGCTCAACTCTCACGCCAACAAGCAGAGCAAACTGCTGACCGTAATGCACGTCTTTTATCAGTCACAGCAGCACTCTCTGAATCGCTGACTCCCACTGAAGTTGCTAAAGTGATTGTTGAGCAAAGTACCGCCGTTTTGAATGCTTGCTCTGCTATGATGGCAATTCTAAATAAAAATGGTACGGAGCTTGAAATCGTCTATTCTATTGGGTATCCACAAGATATAGGAGAATGGCGTTGCTTTCCAATCACAACACAAGTACCACTGGCTGAAGCTGTAAGAACTGGAGAACCGATTTGGGAAGAATCGACCGAAGCACGAGTGGCTCGTTATCCTCACTTGGCAGAATACTACGCCCAGTGTAATTACGCTAGTTGGATTTCGTTACCTCTCATGGTAGAGGGTCGAGCAGTTGGAGGAATATCTCTCAACTTTACTCAATTCTCACCTTTAAGCGACGATGACCGAGCGTTTATCCTTGCCTTGGCTCAACAGTGTGCTCAAGCTATAGTCCGTGCCCAATTATATGAAGCCGAACAACAGGCACTAGCCGCAGCCGTTCGCGAAGCGGCGCGTAGTGCAGCAGCAAACCGGACAAAAGATGAATTTCTTGCTGTTCTCTCACATGAACTGAGAACACCTATGAACCCAATTTTAGGTTGGACGAAATTGTTGCGAGAAGGCAAACTCAATGCTAGCAAGACAGCAGCTGCTCTAGAAACCATTGAGCGTAATGCCAAGCTACAAGTTCAACTGATTGAAGATTTACTCAATATTTCTCGGATTTTGCAAGGCAAGCTTAGTTTAAATTCTTGCCCTATCGATTTAAAATCGACAATTGCAGCGGCGCTCAAAACAGTAGATTTGGCAGCCCAAGCCAAAACGATTCAAATTCAAACTCATTTTGAATCGGATGTGGGTAATGTTTTAGGCGATGCCACTCGTTTACAGCAAGTCATTTGGAATCTGCTCTCCAACGCTATTAAATTTACTCCGAATGGTGGGCGTGTAGAAATCCATCTCAAGCAGGTTGAAAACCAAGCAGAGATTGTTGTTAGTGATACAGGCAAAGGTATAAAGCCTGATTTTTTGCCCTATGTCTTCGATTATTTCCGTCAAGCAGATAGCAGTATCACTCGCACTTTTGGTGGTTTGGGGTTGGGGCTGGCGATCGCACGGCACATTGTTGAGCTACATGGGGGAACAATCCAAGCTGACAGTTTAGGAGAAGGACAGGGAGCGACGTTTAGCGTTATGCTTCCCCTTATGCCGACAACGGCTTCAGCAACTCAAGAGGAGGCATTTATGCAAGACGCACTCACTTTGCAAGGAATTCAAATTCTGGCTGTTGATGATGATGTAGACAATTTAGAATTAGTCACTTTCGTTTTAGAGCAAGCTGGTGCTAGTGTTATGTCTGTGTCTTCTGCAACCGAAGCGCTGCAAAGGCTGAAGCAAAACCAGTTCGATATTTTGTTAGCAGATATTGCAATGCCTCAAATGGACGGCTATACATTGTTGCACCAAGTGAGAGCTATGCCACCAGAACAAGGGGGGTTAATTCCAGCGATCGCTCTGACTGCTTATGCAGGAGAAATCAATCAGCAGCAGGCGATCACGGCTGGATTTCAGTTACATATTCCCAAACCAGTTGATCCAGAAGAACTGATTGAGGCGATCGCCCAAATTGTGTCAACTCATTCTACTATACTGTCGGATGAGCGCAAATGATTCATGAGACGACGGGGACTGTACATAAGGAAATCTTTATCCGCTCTCGGTTGCTATCCTATGGGGTTGCGATTCTGGCAGCGACAGTAGCCCTCTTGTTAACCCAACTGCTTCTGCCGCTGCTAAATCCGGTGATATTTCCGCTGTTTTTCGCGGCTGTTGCAGTCAGTGCTTGGTATGGCGGAATGGGACCGGGATTGCTGGCGAACGCTTTGGGAGTTGGCTACAGCCTCTACTTCTTTATTGAGCCGATCCACTCATTTGCCATCACTAGTGCGAATCGCTTGGTGCAATTGATTGCGTTCTCGCTCGTGTCATTTTTCATCGCATTATTCTGCACACAGTTGCAAGTTGCTAACCGGAAAACCAAGGCAAGCTTGCGGGCAGTGCGAGAAGCCAATCGGCGGGTGACACGTACTTTGGAAAGCATAAGTGATGCGTTTGTTGCTCTCGACCGGGACTGGCGGATCATTTACCAGAATGCAGAAGCCGAGCGACTTAATGGCAAACCTCAGACAGAAGTCATTGGAAAGACCCATTGGGAAGAGTGGTCTGCGTCGGTAGGGACGAACGTAGAGCGCCAGTATCGCCGGGCAATGGCAGAACAGATTCCCGTCCACTTTGAGCATCACTATTACCAACCACCCACATACGATATGTGGCTTGAGATTCACGCCTATCCTCATGAGGATGGTCTGGACATTTTCTTCCGGGATATCACTGATCGCAAACAGGCTGAAGTTGCATTGCGCGAACGGGAAGCACGACTGAGGCTAGCCCTTCGAGCCGCAAAAATGGGCACTTGGGAGGTAGACCTCCGCACAGGAGCAGTGCAGTTCGATCAAGCGCTCAATCAAATTTTTGGACTGTCGAGGAGTCCTCAGAATCGAGACGAGTGGCGCGAGTGCTTATATCCAGAGGATCGCGACCAAGCCGAACAGGTCTTTGAAAAAGCGGTGGCTGGTAAAGGTGAATACGATGTAGAGTACCGTATCGTTTGGTCGGATGGCTCACTGCACTGGGTTATTTCCAGAGGTGATATCATCCGTGACGAAGCCGGACAGCCAATCCGTGCGATTGGTGTCACTGCCGACATTAGCGAGCCCAAACAAGCGCAACAGGAACTCCAAAAAACCTTACAAACCCTGAGCACCCTCATTAAAGCTTCCCCACTGCCTATAGTTGTCATTAAACCCGACATGACGGTACAGCTTTGGAATCCGGCGACAGAGCGGGTATTTGGTTGGAGTGAAACCGAGGTGTTGGGTCAACTCATTCCGATTGTTCCAGAAGAGAAACGGGAAGAATGCCGTCAGGTCAGAGCTGCGGTGGCGAAGGGAGAAATTTTTGCTGGCGTGGAAACCTATCGCTGTAAGCGTGATGGTTCAACGGTAATCGTCAGCATTTCGGCGGCTCCCCTTTACGATGAATCTGGCAGCGTCAATGCGATCGTGCTAATTTTTCAGGACATCACTGAACAACAGCAAGCAGAGTCAGCGTTGCGGGAGAGCGAGGAGCGCGCGCAGCTCGCGATTAAGGTGGGTCGGCTTGGGATTTGGCGTTACGACCCCGACACAAATCTCGTTGAGATCGACAAGCGGATGCGCGAGATTTGGGGTGAGCCGGATGATGCATTCAAGATTCCCCTTCCTAGGGTGATGGAGCGGATCCACCCGGAAGACCGGACACGCGTAGCGAGTGCTGTTAGCAGTGCGCTTGATCCCAAATTGTCGGGCACTTACGAGATTGATTATCGTATCGTCTGCTCCGATGGAACCGAACGCTGGGTATCAGCCAACGGGCAGGCACAATTCGAGGGAGAGGGCATAGCCCGACGACCGATTGGGTTCACTGGAACCGCACTCGACATCACTGATCGCAAACAAACCGAAGCAACCCTGCGGCAAAGTGAAGAACGCTATCGGTATTTAGCAGAATCGATTCCACAACTGGTGTGGACTGCCAACACAGATGGAATGCTCATCGATATCAATCAACGTTGGTCAGATTTTACTGGATTAACCCTTACCCAAGCTCAAATCGCAGGCTGGGAAGTCATCGTCCATCCTGATGATCTACCCACTCTCAGCCAGAATTGGGCAGCAGCTCAACAAGCGGGTACCAGCTATCGAGCAGAAGGTCGGATGCGACGAGCAGATGGAGCATATCGCTGGCATTTGCATCAAGCCGTACCGCTGAAAAATGAGCAGGGTCAGGTGATTAAGTGGTTTGGTACAGCAACAGATATCGAAAATCAAAAACAACTCGACCAACAGCGCCAGCGGCTACTAGAGCAAGAGCAAGTCGCTCGTGCCCAAGCTGAAACCGCTAACCGTATAAAAGATGAATTTTTAGCGGTGCTGTCTCACGAGTTGCGATCGCCCCTCAATCCTATCCTCGGTTGGTCTAAGTTGCTCCTCACCGGCAAGTTAGATGCCACAAAAACGACTCAGGCGCTACAAACAATTGAACGCAATGCCAAACTTCAAGCGCAACTGATTGAAGATTTGTTAGATGTCTCTCGCATTCTGCGTGGCAAACTCAGCTTCAATATGGGTTCTGTTAATTTGGCATCAACGATTTCAGCAGCTATTGAAACAGTGCAGTTGGCAGCACAAGCCAAGTCAATTCAAATTCAGACAGTGCTTGACCCAGATATCGGGCAGGTTTTAGGTGATTCTGCTCGGTTACAGCAAGTGATTTGGAATCTGCTCACCAACGCCGTCAAATTCACACTTTCAGGCGGACGGGTCGAAATTCGCCTCCAGCGCGTTGGCTCACTCGCTCAAATTACTGTCAGCGATACAGGCAAAGGCATTGAGCCTGACTTTTTGCCACACGTGTTTGAGTATTTCCGCCAGGAAGATGGCGCGACAACACGCAAGTTTGGTGGACTCGGGTTAGGGTTGGCGATCGTCCGTCACTTAGTCGAACTGCATGGTGGTACTGTTCGCGCGGAAAGTGCTGGTGTTGGGCAAGGAGCAACTTTCACTGTCAGCTTACCGCTTTTAAAGCCGGAACTAAGTATAAACAACGAAGATCAAGCCTCATATCCCACGCTTGACAAATTACCCCTCAATAGCATGAAAATTCTTGTTGTCGATGATGAGGTGGACACAAGAGAGTTAATTGCCTTCATTTTGGAGCAGGCTGGAGGAAGCGTCATAACAGCGGTTTCTGCGATGGAAGCACTCCAAGTCATAGCACAGACCAAGCTTGATGTCCTAGTAAGCGACATTGGGATGCCCGACATGGACGGCTATATGCTCATGCGACAAATTCGGGCAATGCAAAGCGAGAGAAATAGTCAGATAAGAGCTATTGCTCTGACTGCTTATGCAGGAGAAATCGATCAGCAGCAGGCACTAGCCGCTGGATTTCAGTTACATATTCCCAAACCAATTGATCCAGAAGTCTTGATTGAGGCGATCGCCCAAATGTCAACTCATTCTATAGCAATCCTAAATGATTTATGAAAAATTTTAAGTATTGTAGGGTGGGCAGTGCTTAGCAAAACCTGGATGTAGTCGGCAAAATACGGTAAGCACTGCCCAACTTACGTGTCGTTCAAAAATCTGTGGAGGAGTCCTATAAGTAGGCTGGCGTTAAAAATTGTCGTTATCACAAGCCAGAAGGCAAAATATCATAAGATTCGCTTGCACTTTAACATCTTATGTTATTTGATACTTCTATGCTGATTTCTTCAACACTAGCTCATCGCCTTCAAGCCATGCCGAAAGTAGAAATTCACGTGCATCT
Source organism: Scytonema sp. PRP1 (assembly GCF_036697665.2). NCBI lineage: Bacteria > Bacillati > Cyanobacteriota > Cyanophyceae > Nostocales > Scytonemataceae > Scytonema > Scytonema sp. PRP1. The sequence goes on from NZ_JBAHYJ020000106.1 coordinate 90,878, forward strand.
TGAAGGTGCAACTGATGCAGAAACTATTTATGAAATGGCTAAGCGGAATCAGGTGGAATTACCTGTCACCTCACTTGATGAATGGAAAAATTTCTACCAGTTTCGTGATTTTAATCATTTTATTCACGTTTATACTACTGCAAGCGAGTGTATACAAACACCTGACGATTATATCTTGATGATAGAGCGATTCATCAAGCATCAATCAGAGCAAAACATTCGCTACAGCGAAGTTTTTCTGAGTGTTTCGCTACATTCTCAAAAATTAACTGATGATGAATTACTTGCTGCCTTAGCTGCCGGAATTGCAGCAGGTGAAGCTAAATACAACAGCCGTGTGAAGTTTATTGCTGATATCTCGCGGGAATACCCAGACACACAAACCAAAGTTTTAGAGTTTGCCCTTAAAGGTCAGGAAAAAGGAATTTTCATTGGTCTTGGTTTGGGTGGAGTAGAACCAGGAAATCCACCGGAGGGTTTTGCTGAAACTTATCAGGAAGCCAAAAAACAAGGACTTCGAGTGGTTGCCCATGCTGGCGAAGCTGACGGACCGCAAAGTATTCGTGGTGCGATCAAAAGTTTGCAAGCAGAACGCATTGGACACGGGATTAGATGCTTAGAAGATGCAGAACTCGTTGAGGAACTACGTCGCAGTCAGATACCACTTGAAGTCTCACCACAAAGTAACTACTGCTTAGGTATTGTACCGCGTGATCAAGCGCATCCAATTCGTAAAATGATTGATGCTGGGCTATACTGCACGCTCAATTCCGACGATCCACCGATGTTTTCCACCAACTTAAATAAGGAGTATCTGACGCTTGCAGCTCAAGGTTTTTCCTGGGAAGAACTTTGGCAGTTGAATCTTAATACACTTGAAGCTAGTTTTTTAAGCGAAGCGGAAAAAGCTGTTTATCGCGCCGAGTGGCAAGCGTGTTTACTATAGTAGTAAACAAGATCCCCGACTTCTCTAAGAAGTCGGGGATCTGTGTCTTCTACACCATTGGCAGCTTAACTCAAGTAACTTTGCAATAAAGATACAATCGCCTCAGGACGAATCTTTTTATATTCTTTTGTCCCAATTTGCAAAATATAATTAGGTGCGCTTTTACAACATTTAAAACAGCCAGTTTGCTCAATGATAACTTGGTCAGACAAACCATGCTCAGACAACATCTTTTCTAATTCTGATAAGAAACTTTTTCCACCCCGCTTTATGCAACCAGACTTTTGACAGACTAAAATCTTGGCTTTGGGAGGAGACTTTCGTTGTTGAAGGGGGATTTCTTGATTTGGACAAACACCAATTGGTGTTACCCCAAAAGCTTTTAGTTTGATTTCGCCTGTGTGTGTGTCTAGCTTACTAATACCAAATACACGAATTTGCTCACCAGGAACTAGGGAGATACTGAGAAATTGACGCAACTCCTTGGGAATTTTAATTTGCACATTCTCAGATTCTAATGCCAATTGTAGGTATTTAAATTTTCCAGGAGTCTCACCTACAAAGCCAAGAAACTGTCCCTCCAGGTTAAATTCAGATAATTTTAGGTAATGATGACCCATGTTATTTAAAATCGTAAAATTTTGTGTGGATCGTCCTTTGTCATGAGTCATTTGCATTTCCAAAAGACGAATGACTAAGGACTAAGTACAGGATTTCACAAGTTCGTAACGAATTAATTTCAGAAAAACTCTGCGTTCCTCTGCGTTTCAAAACGCTACGAATTAATGCAAAGCTGTACTAAGGACAGTCTTGACAAAAAAGTGTAATTAAGACAAGCGTTGAGTTACGAGAGACGTTTAGCTTCGTAAGTTTGGGGTAACTGTAGCGGATCTGGCAAATTGGAAAATGCTAATTCCCAACCATTTGCTAAAGTAAAAATCTTGCCTTCTGCTCCTTCCGTTTGTTTAACAACTTCTTCTTCAAGGTCTTTCTTAGCAACGTAAGCAATCAAAGTTCCAGCAGCATTATGACGTAGCATGACTTTCATCTCTAGTTTTCCCGCTTCCTAGTGGTGATATTAATGTATTGGTGAAATGTCTTAATTTCTGTTCAGGAAAAGAAGTTTGCTAGGCTTCCTCAACAACTTCTTGTTCCTTCTCAACAAGTTCTAATTCTTTTTTAAGACAACCGACGACAAATCCTCTATCCAAAAAATGCACAGCATAGATATAGGACCTTTGTAAATAGCTGCCGATACTAGCGACGTAGCCGATATCTCCCTTTTTCGCCAAAATGACCCCAATTTCTTGACCGGGAAAAGTACCATCGTTCTTGATCATTTTACGAAGTCGGACTTTATCACCGATGTTAAAGGCGGGTGGCTGCTCTAGCTCTAATTCATCTGACCGCATGAGAATACCTCTGTTGTTCTTGTACCAAATTCAATAGTTCCTGCACGCTTAAGCTACGTTTTTTCTGTACCGACTCTTGTCGTACCGCCTCCAAGACAGATTGAGTTTCTTGCGAATTCAAAAAAATGCCGTGCTGCTGTAGCACACTAGACAGCAAATGCCGACCAGAATGTTTACCCACAACCAAACGTCGTTCCCACCCTACCTCTTCAGGAGCAAACGGTTCGTAAGTCATCGGGTTTTGCAGGACGCCGTGAGCATGAATACCCGCTTCGTGAGCAAAGGTATTTTCACCTACAATTGCCTTCCAAGGCGGAACATTGCTTCCTGATGCTGCTGCGACAAGTCGAGACAGTTCTAATAAACGAGGAGTGTCAAGACCAACATTAACGCCATAAATACGTTTGAGAGCCATGACAACTTCTTCTAAAGCTGCATTTCCAGCTCTTTCACCCAACCCATTCACCGTTGTATTCACCGATAAAGCTCCACCTTTGATCCCAGCAAGGGCATTGGCAGTTGCTAGACCAAAATCATTGTGGGTGTGGACTTCTACAGGAATTAACAAAGCCGTCACCAGTCGTCTTACTTTCGCATATGTGGTGAAGGGGTCAAGAATACCTACTGTGTCACAAAAGCGAAACCGCGATGCACCCCATTCTTGGGCATATTGTGCTACGTCTAGGAGGAAGCTTTCATCAGCTCTTGAGGAATCTTCTCCTCCTACAGCTACCCAAAGACCTTTATCAACGGCGAAGCTAATACTGTCTTTGAGTTGTTGCAAAGTTACCCGCCATTGACCGTGAAATTTGGCACTAATTTGGATTCCAGAAACGGGAATGGCAATATGTACTCGCTTCAAACCACAAGCCACAGAAGCCTGGATATCAGAAATCACTGCGCGGTTCCAGCCAAGCAGTTTGGCTGACAAATCCAAGTCAGCAATTGCCGAGATTGCTCGTGTTTCTTGCTCACCCATCGCCGGAATACCGACTTCTATTTCATGAACGCCGATCGCATCAAGAAATTTGGCGATCGCAACTTTCTCTTCTAAGTTGAAAGCAACTCCTGCTGCTTGTTCGCCATCGCGTAGTGTTGTGTCATTTATTAAGACTTGATTCATCTTGTAAAAACCTCTTGGATAATGATGAATGATGACGAAGAAAGAACTCAGAACTCCTACGCTAAGAACTCAAAATGGTTTTTTGGCGATTGGGTGTTGAGCCAGAATGCACAGCAACTATAGCTGTTATCATCCGGATCAAGTACAAGTACCCTTCGGGTTCGCAGTCGCTGTGAGTTCGGGAAACCCTCCTGCAGCGCTGTCTCACCACCTTTGGGGCGTTTACATCTGCGTCCAATCATTTGTCCATTGCGGTTCGTTAATTCTTTGATGTATTGCACCCAATTGAAAACCGTTATAAATTTACAGGTCGATGAATCACATTTTCGTTGTCAAATTCCTAGAAGGAATTCGTAAGGTATATTCACTTATTGTGATTTTTGTGTTCTGAGTTCTCATTAAAAATATTACTATTCATAATTCACCATTCCTAATTTATAATTGATAATTCTTGTCCTATCTGTATGGCATAAAACAAGAATTTGGTATCAACTACAAATTATTATCCTCAGGTGGAAATTCTGTATCAGAAAATAGCCTTTGGCTGAAATATGTATTAGCCATTCCCGAAAATAACAAGATGCTTAATCCGGCAATTAAAGTAGAAATCATCGTCATATCCTCCCTAAAGTTTTTCGTTTTTTTTACTTTCACAGTAGTTAATATCACTACTGTGATGGACGAATACCCTAATTTATCCTTCATTAAATTGACACATTTTTAGCAAGAGCAAGATACTTGCTATGATTGCTATTTTTCATTTTGGATTGCTTAAACTTGCTCTTCCAGCCAATCAAAAATGCGTTCTAACTGTTGTATGTCCACTAAACCATATTGCCAAAGAAGCATTGCTAAGGGACTATTATCTAACTCGTGTTTGCGCAGTGCTACAGCAATATCCACAGTTGAAAGTGCGAACTCAGATTGTAAAAAATCAATGAATTTTATATCACTGTGACAATTCGCCATCATACAATTTTTCACAAAAAGAAGGTTTAAGGATAAAGAATAGACTTCTTACATTCATTCCTGAATAAATAATTAACTGCACGACGCCCAAGTAGATGGATGCAGATAAAATCTATTTATGCAAGAGATCTAATGTAGATGTCCTCCAGAGAGCGTTCTGTTGGATAGGATAAAAATCTTTATATTTCACCTTCTTCTTTTCACACTTCACACCTGTTTTTATAGTTGTTATTTCAGATTCGCGGAAATTGAGTAAGTCAAAAATTTAAAGCTGCCAACATCTTTCTAGCCAATCGATTAATTCTTGGCGACTTGTCATAAATTGCAGTACTGTACTACGGACGAGAATCGCTGTTAAACAACTATTCACTTGCACTCGCAAAGAACCATCAGAGAGACACGAACAAGGAATCATTAACTCTTGCAAGCGGCGATAAATTGAAAAGCGATCGCTCATAGGAATTTGCACAATATACTCGGCTGTGGTTTGAAAACTACGGGATTGCAACATAGCTAACGTTCCTTTGTCACCAGTTCTTTTGTTTGACTTGTAAGAATTTGCAGCTTTTGTTCGAGTTGCTCAATACGTTCTTGCAAACAGCGAAACACTTCAGTTTCTAAATCAGGTAGTTTTCCGTGTTCTAAAGGAGAAACTTGTTCGCCCTGTTTGCTCGAAATAATCCGCCCCGGGATTCCGACAACAGTGCAATAGTCGGGGACATTGCGCAAAACAATCGAACCTGCGCCGATACGGACGCGATCGCCAATCTGAATATTGCCTAAGACTTTCGCACCTGCTCCCACAACGACATTTTTGCCCAAGGTAGGATGGCGCTTACCACTTTCTTTTCCAGTTCCGCCAAGAGTGACATCCTGGTAAATCAGTGTGTAGTCTCCCACAATAGCGGTTTCGCCAATCACAACGCCCATACCGTGGTCGATAAATACGCCTTTGCCAATCTCTGCACCTGGATGAATTTCAATTCCTGTAAGAAACCGTCCTAAGTGAGAAATGAAGCGGGGGATAAAAGCCACTCCACGGCGGTGCAGCCAATGGGCAATGCGATGCAAACACAATGCGTGCAATCCAGGGTAACAAAACAGAACCTCCAGCCAATGACATGCTGCGGGGTCTCGTTCAAATATGATGCGAAAATCAGTCAATACTGGCTCCAAAGAAATGCCAGAAAGCATTGCAAAAAACAGGTTGGAATAATCACCCAACATTTTTGCAATCTTTGAATTCCTCATGTGGTCGAATGGCTGTTGCATCGGTACTGGTTTTTTCAAAATAGCCGTGTGCTACGTTCTCTGCTTATATCAGGTGTTTGCAAAGACGGCTTACATCCGACGCCGATTGGATTTATTGGATTGATTAAGGCTGTACTCACCAGCCCTAAACCTTGATGTAACGCAAATTTAAAATTTCTCTTAGGGTAGGGGTACTAGTATTTTCAGGACTGGGGTACTGGAATTTATGGGGGAGGGGGGTAAGTATTTCTGTACTCAATATGAATTCACTTGCCTGTAAGAGTTTGATGCGATTTAGGCAATAAATTTTTGCATAAATTAACAAGTTTTCACTTGTACTCAAACAACACGCGAACAAGATGAAAAGTAAAAATTCTGTATATCGAGTTACTATTTATTATTGTATTCCTACAATTGAGAAAAGACAAGCCGAGCTATTTTGCCTAACAGTTTTTGTCTGTAAGTATAGATACTATTTTGTAGATTTATAATTGTAGTTTACTTAACTGTCATACCTTATTTTATCCTTTTGGACAGGCATCTTGACCATTAGATATGCATATTATGCAAACTCATTATGCATATTATGCATAATATATTTTTTGTAAAAGTCTGTATTTGATATTTCTAACCCCAGAGAAACACAAATAAACACTAGTTATTTATCTGTGTCCATCTGTGTCCATCTGTGTCCATCTGTGGTTTAAATTTCATAGCAATTGGCTTTTGCAACAGACACCCATAAACCAATACGCTTGGTAATAAGATAGTTTGCAGCGCCTCATAACCTATGTACAGACGTAGCATGCACTTTCATTAGACGCATAGAATTGTCATCGCAGAAGCGAACTCTTAATGGTATATATTCAGACTTCTATTATCATAGTTTTTACAAAACTTTGGCACCTTAACCCGCAACTGCAATTGCTATTTTGCCCACTGCTCGCTCGCTTTCGCTATATGCATGAGCTGCAGCTAGTTCTTGTAACGGAAAAGTGCGGTCAATCACAGAACGAATTTTACCAGCCTCAATCAACTCTTTCAGGTAAAGCAAGTCCTGACTCCTAGGTGTTTCTAAGATAAATTTAGCTTTTTTACCAGGAATAAACGCCGTCAATACACTTTGCATAAGGGTTTCCGGAGTGGGGAGCGTATTTACATAAATTCCGTTGGGTTTTAAAACTTGTTTACAACTAGAAAACGACTGCTTAGCAACCGCATCCAAAATAATGTCGTACTGCGCCGTGCCTTGGGTAAAATCTTGTTGGCTGTAGTCAATGACGCGGTCTGCTCCTAAAGAACTCACCAACTCTATGTTTTTTGTACTGCAAACTGCCGTCACTTCTGCTCCCAAAGCCTTAGCAATCTGCACAGCAAAAGTGCCTACACCGCCAGAAGCGCCATTGACAAGCACGGTTTGTCCTACTTGGATATGGGCTAAGTCTTGCAAGGCTTGTAGGGCTGTGAGGGCTGCTACGGGTACAGAGGCTGCTTCTTCATAAGTCATGTTCGTCGGTTTCACGGCGACAGATTTTTCTGGGACGGCTGCGAGTTCTGCATAAGCTCCTCCCAATAAACCAACATTTCCGTAAATTGCATCTCCTGGCTTGAAGCGCGTAACTTGTGAGCCCACCTCCACCACATCTCCCGACAAATCAAACCCCAAAATCATCGGGAATTTGTTACCCGTGATCAATTTCAACATTCCCTTGCGGATTTTCCAATCAACCGGATTAACGCAAGTCGCCCGAACTTTGACGAGTAACTGGTCAGGCTTTATTTTCGGCGGCTCTACCTCTTGGTACTGCAACACTTCAGGGGAGCCATACTCACGGATAACAACTGCTTTCATAGCATTCCTCCTGGTACCCTGATTCATGCTGAATTAGGAAAACATTTTTTAAGTGTATAGTACGCTGCTGTAGTTTTTCACCTGCTGTTGTATTCCACCGTCGTGCGATTGGCTTTGCCACTGCCCCTTGGGCAATCGCCGTAAAATGAATGGATAACTGTTAACTAATAACTGTTAACTAATAATTGATGGTTAAGCCACTGCGTTACAGTGCTGGGCGCGAGGATAGACTTTCCTGTGCCTCCAGAACCAATAATCATGATTGATTTTCGTCACTTGATACCAAATCTACGTTAAAAAACATCTTTTTCCACCTGCTCAAACTCAGTTAATTGAGATAAAATTCTATTAATCATCCATAAAAAACAATGTGAATCCTTGTTTGTGCCTACGTTCCAGCGTAAATGGATGAGAAAAATCTATGAAGTGATACTAGTGAACACAGCAAAAATTAAAAAAGTTTGAATTGCATTTTTTCCTTTGAAAAAATGATATTGTGTATACAGAATTGAATTTCGCAAATTTCTGGAGTCAGTCTCCGTAACTTACTCCAGATCTCCAAAGTCAAAATCTCCCTTGGGGCTGTCCTCGGAGTCTTGCTAAATCAGCCTATGAGTACAAGTCGGAAAAGCTAAAAAAAAGCTAAAATTTCCCTCAAATCCTTACTGGGATTGAGTTTGCTCTGAGTACACGAATACTTGTCCCTATTTCCATAAATACTCGAACCCCAACCCAAAAATTCTAGTACCCCTACCCAGAAAAAATCTTTTTGAGTCCTCAAATGCCGTAAGGGTGAGGGTTTTCGGTTTTGAGTACAAATCTAATCAATCCAATAAATTCTATCCAGGACACAAACGCTGCCCTCGTTTGAGACGACTGATATAAAACATATATCGCCAACACTTCAAGCGCAAACAAAAACAGCGCTACGAGTGAGTGGAGGGATGAGATAGCACCATGCCCCTGTGAACAGAAGTCGCGGCTTGACCCGCAAGTTCTATCCAAGTCAAAGAGCGTTGACACACACCAGCTAAGCAAACTTGGGTTGACAGCGTAAGTACAAGACGCGGCTTCCATTCCTGACAAAACACAGACAAAACAGAGTAGCTATAGCATCTTCCATAGTGGCAGCGTTAGTACCCGATATGCATGCGAGATTCAATGACATCACCCTCTACAGGACGCATTACCCCATCAGTTGGTTCCCCAACTTCTACCAAAGCAAAATCCAGTGGTTGCGGCACCGGATGCAGCGATAGCAGCACCACTGTGGAAATGGATGAAAAACTTAAAGAACGTATTGCCAATCATCCCTGCTATAGCGAAGAAGCGCATCACCACTTCGCAAGGTTGCACGTTGCAGTCGCCCCTGCTTGCAACATACAATGCAATTACTGTAACCGTAAATACGACTGTGCTAACGAGAGCCGTCCTGGAGTGGTAAGCGAGTTGCTAACTCCAGAAGAAGCAGCGCACAAAGCTTTAGTGATTGCAGGTAAGATTCCTCAATTGACGGTGTTGGGAATTGCAGGTCCTGGCGATCCACTGGCGAATCCAGAACAAACTTTCCGCACTTTTGAGTTGATTGCCGAGAAAGCGCCAGATATCAAGCTTTGTCTATCAACAAACGGTTTAATGCTCCCTGAGTATGTTGACCGCATCAAACAACTGAATATCGACCACGTTACAATTACCATTAATATGGTAGACCCAGAAATTGGGGCAAAGATTTATCCTTGGGTTCACTACAAGCGCAAGCGTTACAGAGGCATCGAAGGGGTAAAAATTCTGCACGAAAAGCAGATGGAAGGATTGCAAGCCCTCAAAGAAGCCGATATTTTGTGCAAAGTCAACTCGGTGATGATTCCGGGAATTAATGATGAGCACCTCACAGAAGTGAATAAGGTCATTCGCTCCAAAGGCGCATTCATTCACAACATTATGCCGCTGATTTCCGCACCAGAACACGGCACTCACTTCGGTTTGACCGGTCAGCGCGGTCCTACACCAAAAGAACTGCAGGCAGTGCAAGATAACTGTGGTGGTAATATGAAGATGATGCGTCATTGCCGTCAGTGCCGTGCGGATGCAGTAGGTCTTTTAGGTGAAGACCGCAGCCAGGAATTTACGAAAGCCAAAATCATGGAAATGGCTCCTGAATATGACCTTCAAAAACGCCAAGAAGTTCATGCAGGTATTGAGAAGTTCCAAGAAGAACTGAAACTAGCCAAACAAAAAGCTCTGACTGCTGTAGAGTCTGTAGAAAATAGTCCAAAAATCCTAGTTGCAGTGGCGACTAAGGGCAGCGGATTGGTTAATCAGCACTTTGGTCATGCCAAAGAATTCCAGATTTACGAAGTGCATGGCAATCAAACTCGCTTTATCGGTCATCGCAAAGTTGACCACTATTGCCAAGGCGGATACGGAGAGAAAGCCACTCTAGAAAATATCATCCAAACGATCGCTGATTGCAAAGCAGTCTTAGTTTCCAAGATTGGCGACAGTCCAAAGGAAAAATTGCATCAACTCGGAATTGAGGTGGTTGAAGGCTACGAGGTCATTGAAAAGATGGCTTTGGAATTTTACAAGCAATACGTACAGGAACAACACAAGTAATTTAAAAGTAAAAAGTCAAAAGTCAAAAGAATATTTGTAACTTTTTACTTTTAACTTTTTACTTTTTTCTCCCAATTACCGTTACCCAGTACCCAATTCCCAATCCACAATCTCCTTTCTTTAGTAAAGGGAATAGTCATGGCTTACAAAATTACCAGCAAGTGCATTTCCTGCAACCTATGTCTTTCCGCGTGTCCTACTGGCGCAATCAAAATAGTGAACGGACAGCACTGGATTGACCCCAACCTCTGCACAAACTGCAATGGAACTGCTTACAGCGTCCCTCAGTGTGTCGCTACTTGTCCCACCTACGATGGTTCTGTCGTAGAGCGTAAGGATTACTGGGAGTCCTGGTTTCACACTTACAATAAAGTAGTAACAAAATTAACAAAAAAACAAGATTATTGGGATAACTGGTTTAACGTTTATTCCCAAAAGTTCGCAGAGCAATTACAAAAGGTTTCAATTCCTGATGGAATTGAACGTTAATCAACAGTCCTTGATAAAAAACATTCCTCTCATTCTTAGTTGTTATCACGTAAAATTGGAAGCAATGCAAAAAGACTGCATTTATCTCGACAATAATGCCACCACGAAGGTAGATCCAGAAGTTATAGAGGCAATGCTGCCCTACTTGAGGGATTACTACGGTAACCCTTCCAGCATGCACACCTTTGGTGGACAAGTCGGCAAAGCGGTTAGACAAGCACGAGAACAAGTCGCCGCCCTCCTCGGTGCCGATGAATCAGAAATTATCTTCAACAGTTGTGGAACCGAAGGAGATAACGCCGCCATTCGAGCAGCACTGTTGGCGCAACCAGAAAAGCGACACATCATCACCACACAAGTGGAACACCCAGCGGTGCTGAATGTCTGCAAACAATTGGAAACCCAGGGTTATTCTGTAACTTATTTGTCGGTGAATCGTCAGGGACAGTTGGATCTCGATGAACTCGAAGCCTCCCTGACGGGTAACACCGCGCTGGTGACGATTATGTACGCCAATAACGAAACCGGAACCGTTTTCCCAATAGAGCAGATTGGGCTGCGGGCGAAAGAGCGTGGCGCACTCTTCCATGTCGATGCGGTGCAAGCAGTGGGGAAAATCCCCTTGAACATGAAGACAAGCACCATTGATATGCTCACCATGTCTGGTCATAAGATTCATGCACCGAAAGGCATTGGCGCATTATACGTGCGGCGCGGAGTTCGGTTCCGTCCCCTGCTGATTGGCGGAGGACAAGAGCGTGGAAGAAGAGCGGGAACAGAAAATGTTCCAGGAATAGTTGCATTAGGCAAAGCAGCTGAATTAGAATTATTTCATCTAGAAGAAGCGACAACCAGAGAAAAGCGGTTGCGCGATCGCCTTGAGCAAACTTTAATCGCCACAATTGCAGACTGCGAAGTTAACGGTGATCCAACCCAGAGACTGCCAAACACCACCAACATTGGCTTCAAGTACATTGAAGGTGAAGCAATTCTCCTCCACCTCAACAAACACAACATTTGTGCTTCATCTGGTTCTGCTTGCAGTTCTGGCTCTCTAGAACCTTCTCATGTTTTGCGAGCGATGGGTTTACCCTACACCATCTTGCATGGTTCCATCCGCTTCAGCCTTTGCCGTTACACCACAGAAGCCGAAATTGATGCAGTTCTATCGGTGATGCCTAGTGTTGTAGAACGTCTACGCGCCCTCTCGCCCTTCAAGAGTGATCAAGCGAATTGGCTGCAACAACAAGAGCAAGCACTACTTACTAAGTCCTGAGTCACAATTCCCTAGTTTGGTTTATTCAACTCAGCACTGTCAAAGCATTTATCACGCTATCACTTGTAATTAGTAAAGGCTATGTGGGACTATACAGATAAAGTCATGGATCTCTTCTACAATCCCAAAAATCAAGGGGTTTTGGAAGACAACAGCGAACCTGGAATCAAAATTACTGTTGGTGAAGTAGGTAGCATTGCTTGCGGAGATGCCCTAAGATTGCACCTGAAAGTTGAGGAAGAAAGCGACAAAATCGTTGATGCTCGCTATCAAACCTTTGGCTGCACGAGCGCGATCGCATCTTCAGAAGCTCTAGTGGATTTAATCAAGGGTTTAACCCTAGACGAAGCCCTCAATGTCACTAACAAAGATATTGCCAACTACCTTGGGGGATTACCGTCCGCAAAGATGCATTGCTCGGTGATGGGACAAGAAGCGCTAGAATCAGCTATCTATAACTACCGAGGCATTGCTCACGATGTCCATGAAGACGATGATGAAGGAGCACTGATTTGCACCTGTTTTGGCATCAGCGATACAAAAATTCGGCGTGTGATTGTAGAAAATAATCTTAGCACTGCCGAAGAAGTCACAAATTATGTCAAAGCCGGTGGCGGATGCGGATCTTGTCTGGCAACGATTGATGATATAATTGCATCTGTGCATAAAGAATCTGCAGCCCCTGTCAGAACTTCCTTGAAACAGAATACGGTTAGCCAGCAAGCCGAAAAACTGCTGACGCCCGTGCAAAAGATTGCACTGATTCAAAAAGTTCTAGATGAAGAAGTCAGACCCGTTTTAATCGCCGACGGGGGTGATGTGGAACTGTATGACATACAAGGCAATTCTGTGAAAGTTCTGCTGCAAGGTGCGTGTGGTTCTTGTTCTAGCAGCACAGCAACACTCAAGGTTGCGATTGAAGCAAGACTGCGCGATCGCGTAAGCAAAGACCTTGTCGTAGAAGCGGTTGAGCCTTTGCTTTAGAAGTCTCATAAATACACCGTAATATGCATTAGCCTGAAACACCAAGTAGGATGTGACTCATACAATTGTCAATGATCAATGCTTAAGTCCTGCTTACAACAAACAGCAAGGCGCTGTACTGAGAACACATAAGTGGTACTAAGCGCACGAGCGTGCCAATTTCGGTATCCAACTCGCTTCAAAGGAAAAGGATATGAGCACATTATTCGACAAACTTGGCGGACAGCAGGGTATTGATAAAATCGTCGATGATTTCTACAAACGCATCATGGCTGATAGTACCCTCAATCACTTTTTCGCTAATACAGATATGGACAAGCAGCGTCGTCATCAAGCTGCTTTATTCTCCCAGATTTTTGATGGTCCGAACCAATACAGCGGTCGTCAAATGGAAAAAGTACACACGGGTATGAATCTACAGCCACAACACTTCGATGCTATTGCAAAGCACCTTACTGAGTCACTCGCTCAGGGTGGAGTGTCGTCAGAGGACACAAACGCTGCACTTGCTCGCGTCTCAAGTTTGAAGGACTCTATTTTGAACAAGTGAGACCAGTGTTGCGGGAGGGTTTCCCGCAGCAGGTAACTAGCGTAAGCGCAAAGCGAAGAATGATGTAGAACCTACGCATTGATTGTTGACCAATAACCACCTCAAGTCCTACTTGGTGTTTCAGGCTAATGCACATTATATCATAATCGTCAAGTTTTCTCGTCCTATGCTTATTGGTCATGAGTCACGACAAATGACATAGATGCCCGGAGGGCTTCTTGAAGGGTAGGACAAACAACAAACAGAAATTTAACGAGGAAATCGATGTTCTTGCTTTGTTTTGTTTTAGGGGTAGAGCGATCGCCTCCGGCGGGCAGATAGTGCCAACGCCAAAACGCGACGTTCTACACGCGGTTCCAGCTGTAACCCAACAGGTGTGAACGCATCACACAAAAAGACAGACCCATCAACCAACCAATTGCAGGAGAAAAACCCATCATGTCCGTTGACGAAAGAATTAGACAGATAGCATTCTACGGCAAAGGCGGTATCGGTAAATCTACCACTTCCCAAAATACCCTTGCCGCTATGGCAGAAATGGGTCAGCGTATCTTGATTGTGGGATGCGACCCAAAAGCTGACTCCACCCGTTTGATGCTGCACAGCAAAGCTCAAACCACCGTATTGCACTTGGCTGCTGAACGCGGTGCTGTAGAAGATCTAGAACTCGAAGAAGTGATGCTCACCGGCTTCCGTGGTGTGCGTTGCGTGGAGTCTGGTGGTCCAGAACCCGGTGTAGGTTGCGCCGGTCGTGGTATCATCACCGCCATCAACTTCTTGGAAGAAAACGGTGCATACCAAGATGTTGACTTCGTTAGCTACGACGTGTTGGGTGACGTTGTTTGCGGTGGTTTCGCTATGCCTATTCGTGAAGGCAAAGCACAAGAAATTTACATCGTTACCTCTGGTGAGATGATGGCGATGTACGCTGCTAACAACATCGCTCGCGGTATTCTCAAGTATGCTCACACTGGTGGTGTGCGCTTGGGTGGTTTGATTTGTAACAGCCGTAAAGTTGACCGGGAAATCGAACTGATCGAAACCCTGGCAGAACGTTTGAACACCCAGATGATTCACTTCGTACCTCGCGACAACATCGTTCAGCACGCAGAATTGCGCCGGATGACCGTCAACGAGTACGCACCTGACAGCAACCAAGGTAATGAATACCGCGCATTAGCTAAGAAGATCATCAACAACGACAAACTCACCATTCCTACACCTATCGAAATGGACGAGCTAGAAGCATTGTTGATCGAATTCGGTATCCTCGAAAGCGACGAAGAAGCAGAAAAGCTCATTGCCGCAGAAGCAGCAGCTAAAGCAGCAGCTGGCGCTAAATAAAGCCTTAGCAAAAGGAAAAAGGGAAAGGAAAAAATTGCATAATTTCTCTTTGACCTTCTCCCAACATTCCTTTTATACCCCAAGGGGACTGGTGAGTCCCCAAACCCCAAAGGGGACAACGGGCACTTAAACAGCCCTCCCCTACTCCCCCCATCTCCATTCCTTAGGTGCAACAGAGGCAAAAATGACTCCTCCAGAAAACAACAACATCATCGAAGAAAGAAAAGAACTAATTAAAGAAGTTCTAGAAGCTTACCCAGAAAAAGCTAAGAAAAAACGCGAAAAGCACTTAAACGTATACGAAGAAGGTAAGAGCGACTGCGGCGTTAAATCTAACATTAAATCCCTTCCCGGTGTCATGACCGCTCGTGGTTGTGCTTATGCTGGTTCTAAGGGTGTGGTTTGGGGTCCGATCAAAGACATGATCCACATCAGCCACGGTCCTGTCGGTTGCGGTTACTGGTCTTGGTCTGGTCGTCGTAACTACTACATCGGCACCACAGGTGTTGACACCTTTGGTACCATGCACTTCACCTCCGACTTCCAAGAACGCGATATCGTTTTCGGCGGTGACAAAAAACTCTTCAAGCTAATCCAAGAACTCGACGAACTCTTCCCCCTCAACCGTGGTGTCTCAATTCAATCTGAATGTCCCATTGGTCTGATTGGGGATGACATCGAAGCAGTAGCTAAGAAATCATCAAAAGAGATTGACAAGCCAGTTGTCCCCGTACGTTGCGAAGGCTTCCGGGGTGTTTCCCAGTCCCTTGGACACCACATTGCGAACGACATGGTTCGTGACTGGGTGTTCACCAGATCCGATAAGGAAAGAAAAGAAGGCAAGCTGCAATTTGAGTCTACTCCCTATGATGTAGCAATTATCGGTGACTACAACATCGGTGGTGATGCTTGGGCTAGCCGTATCCTGCTAGAAGAACTCGGCTTGCGCGTAGTCGCCCAGTGGTCAGGTGATGGCACCATCAACGAGATGATGCAGACACCAAACGTGAAGATGAACCTCATCCACTGCTATCGGTCGATGAACTACATCAGCCGTCACATGGAAGAAACTTACGGTATACCCTGGTTGGAATACAACTTCTTTGGTCCTACCAAGATTGCTGAATCCTTACGGGAAATCGCTTCTAAATTTGACGAGAAGATCCAAGAAAACGCTGAGAAGATCATCGCCAAGTACCAGCCGGTGATGGATGAAATCATTGCTAAGTATCGCCCAGGCTTGGAAGGCAAGACTGTCGCCATGATGGTTGGTGGTTTGCGTCCTCGCCACGTCGTTCCCGCGTTCCAAGATTTGGGAATGAAGATGGTTGGTACTGGTTATGAGTTCGCTCACAACGACGACTACAAGCGCACTACCGACTACATCGAAAACGGCACCATCGTTTATGATGACGTGACCGCATATGAGTTCGAGGAGTTTGTGAAAGCACTCAAGCCCGACCTCATCGCTTCTGGTGTGAAAGAGAAGTACGTTTTCCAAAAAATGGGTCTTCCTTTCCGTCAAATGCACTCTTGGGATTACTCCGGACTTGGCGATGCCTTCGGCGGGCTACGCCAACGCGCTTCAAAGTCAGATAAGGCAAGTTTTTTTAGCAGCAGGATGAAAAAATAGCCTATTTCTAGCCTAAATGCAAGTTTTAGGGTTATGTAGGAACAATCTGTTTTTATGCTTAAGACAATATAACTCTTATGGAGTCTGGTTTTTGGATTTGAATTGCATTTTGCTCCCAGAAAAACTGTTAATTAAAAGACTATTTATGATGATAATTTTATAGATTAAATTTTGCCGCAGCTACGCCCGTCGTAGACATTTGTCCCGTCCGCACAAACGCAGTATTCGACTGCCGTCATTACCATGCAGGATCGTTTACCCTTAAATTTAGCTAGCTCGGGCATTCATCCCACGTCTCACCCGGAGGGGAGCGTGGGACGGACAGTTACCTACGGAGGGAAACCCTCCTGCAGTACTGTCCTCATGAATGCCCGGACAAAAACGAGACGCACCCTAATCAATATCAACTACAAGTTGATGAGAGCGGGGTGCATTCGAGGGGCTTGCTGTGATTGTTGTTAGTGATACTTCCCCCATCACAAATCTCGCAGCCATTGGTCTGCTAGACCTGTTGCAGCAACTCTATGGAAGCATTGTTATTCCTCTAGCAGTCTATAACGAAATGGTAGCAGCAGGAAAGGTTGTTCCTGGCGCAGTTGAAGTACAGACCCTATCATGGATTCAAACTCAGACACTTGTTGATGCTCAAAAAGTGATGGACATTCAAACAAACCAAGGCAATATTGATTTGGGCGAAGCTGAAGCAATTATTTTGGCACTGGAACTAAGAGCAGATTTACCTAAAAAAGCAAGAAGGCTCGCGCCATAATCTTTGATTTGGCGTCGAGATGAATTGCGAGTGAGTTTATGAGTGTAGTCTGACCCTATTTGAGCGCAGCTACACCTGTGAAGACTACGACGACGAAACGAGCAAAATATTTTGTTTTGGGTAGTACAACTATAAAAATATATGTTACCATGAATGTATAAACACGGTAAGGTCGATACCATGTATAGAGCAGTTAAAGTTAGGATTTATCCCACTGATGAGCAAGAATCTTATTTAGCTCAATGTTTTGGCAATACCAGATGGTTGTGGAACTATATGCTTAATGCCACAACTACAGCGTATAAAGAAACAGGAAAGGGTCTTTCTAAGGTTGCAATGGACAAGTTGCTACCTGGGTTAAAGAAAGAGTATGAATGGTTGGGACTTGCGTATAGTCAAGTATTGCAACGAGTGACATTCAATCTTTCTGGCGCTTTTGTCAATTTCTTTGAAGGACGCGCTAAATATCCTAACTTTAAGTCTAAGCATGGTAAACAATCGATTCAATATCCTCAAAACGTGAAACTAATGCCACAGGATTCTGTAATTAAGTTTCCTGGTAGTTTGGGATTAATGAAAACTGTGTTTCACAAGGAACTACCTGATGCGAAATTCACAACTGTCACAATCTCAAGAAAAGGTGATGGTAGATACTACGCATCTATTCTTTTTAATCAAGAAGATACACCAATAGTTGCCATTAGAGACGCTATTGGGGTTGACTTGGGATTAAAAAACTTTGCTATAACGTCCGTTGGCTCAAAGTATGACCTTCCTAAAAAGCAGTTAGCGCTCTTAGAAAAGAATAAAAAACGCAAACAGCGTAAATTAGCCAAGAAGACCGACAAGACTTCAAACAAACGGCGTAAAGCTAAAAGGTTAGTTGCAAGAATCTCTAGCAAAATAGCTAGAGTAAGAGAAGATTTTCTACACAAGCTATCTCGCAAAATAGCATACGAAAACCAAGTGATTTGTGTAGAAGATTTGGCAGTTAAGAATATGGTTAAAAATCCTAACTTGGCTAAGGCAATATCAGACCAAGGATGGGGAATGTTTTTAACCATGCTTAAGTATAAGGCTGAAAGATTTGGACACTCCTATTTTGAAATAGGTAGATTTTTTCCATCATCACAGCTTTGTAGCGAGACACTACTACCTATTCCAATGCTACAAAATGGTTATGATTCATTGAGTGTTAGGTTTGTAGATTGCCCCCACTGCCAGAAACAGCATGATAGGGACATCAATGCTGCAATAAATATTAGAAATGAAGGATTGCGATTATGGGCGTTAGGAACTAGCGCTTCTGCCCTTGGAGGGGATGTAAGACCAAAGTCATCAGGACGTAAAAAATCTATGAAGACCGAGGCAATCCCCCATGAATTGGGAAGCCCACACCATACCCGATAGGGTTGGTGTTGGGTAGTTCACAGGCTCTGCCTTCATCAAATGGGGATGGGTAAACAATACCGTTGCTGTTAAGACTTATGCGTGACAATTTCATACTTGTAGAGACGCGCTGAATGAAAGCGTCTCTACATTGGCAATCTTGCTAAACCTCTTGCAGAAGTCATTTTATAAGAAATTAGGGATTTTTGGGAATACGCTCAATCTCTGCATAACCACTAAAAATCAGCTTTTGTCCCTCTGTTTCTAAACGGTTGAGCCGCATTTTCACCCCATCCAAGTCAAAGCGGTCTAAATCGACCATATTATCTAAAATTTCCACAAGTGCCAAACTCAAGGTTTGTGAGATTTCTCGTTGTGCTTCTGGTACCGAATCAAGTTCAATTTCTGGGTCTTTAAAAGAAACACGTCGCCGCCGTTCAATACCTATAGTGACGGTCATATTCAGCGGTACAAGTTCACCGTTGTTTAAATCAGCCTTGGCTAAAATCCGCATTCGATTTTCAGGTAGTAACTGTACCTGGATTTCAGGAAAAGAGACTGGTTGACCGCCAGATAATGCTGTTAATGCTGGTACAGTAAGATTTTCCAGACGCTTTGTTACCAATTCTGCTTTAAAAGATTGATTGATGCCGGCTTCTAATAGGACGACTTGAGCAATAGCTTGAGTCGGTTGTTTTAGGCGCAGCTTGCCGCTTAAAACTGAGCTAAAGTCAATGGCAACGGCATCAGTTTCTATAGAAATTTCCTCAGCAGCGAAATCTTTACGGATAACCAAGCCACGACCTTTCATTTTGAAGCTATCGATGCTACCCTGCAAGAGTTTACTAGAGGGAAAGCAACGGACAGAGACTTCCACTGACTCGCTTTGAGTGAACAAGTGGCGAATCGTTTGGCTCGCGACTGTGTTGAGCATTCGCTCTCCCCAGTCACTGCCTTTAGGATCTGTTAAACCAGTAAGTCCGCCTAACATTCGAGTTTAAGTTATAGAAGTTCTCTGTATTTTTGTAACAAATTGTGAAAGATTCAGCAAGTGTTTGGTGATTGATCGTGCTGATGGGAAGGGGTGAGATTGCTAATGATCGAGTCGATAAGTAGGTAAAAATAAGTCTTTAGGCTGAGTTCAACAATCAACTTGCCCTTATATGTTCAATCGCAACAAACAGTGCATCGAGCATCACTTCAAAACTGGCATCAGTTGAACGCTTTAGTGTTAGCAATCCTGCTTGCTCCACAGCAATAAAACCGGAAACCGCAGCATTTACCATTCGCATGACATCAATCAGTTGATTTTCACTCAAGTCATAGGATTCTAACCCCGTTCTAAAGAAGCTGAGGGCTTCCTGAATGATTGGGGAAGCTTCTGGATCGGTGGGTTGTAGTTGAACTTGCATCATCACCCTGTAAAAGGCTGGATGCTTTCGGGCAAAATTACGGGTTGCGTGTCCACCTGCCTTAAGCAGCGCACGAGGGTTGCTCACTCCGGCGGTTTGTTGCTTGTAATAGGCAAAAAATCTCTGCCAAATGACTAACACAACTGCTTGGCGTAAGGCGGCATTGCCATCGAGATGCTTATAAATTGCGGGTGGCTGAATGCCCAACTCCCGCGCTACTCGATTCACACCAAGGGCAGATTCTCCTTCTCGATCAAGGCAAGCGATCGCAGCTTCAATGACATCCTGCCGCGTTAGGGAGTTTTCTTTCTTTGGACGACCCATTAAAAAATCTAATTAGTTAATACAATTAACTAAAAGTGAATATAATTAATTTTATCGAGGTCTCAGTTTGGATGAGGGCAATGTTTGTTCTTTCCTGCCATTTGCCACACAAGTCACTATGAGCGATCTTGTCTTTACGCCCGCCCATCAGCTTGCTCAGATGATTTGCGAACGCACGGTTTCTTCAGTTGAAGTACTGGATGCCCATTTAGCGCAGATCGCCAAACACAACACTCAGCTAAACGCCATCTGTACCTTAGACGAAGAACGTGCCCGTCAACGTGCAAGACTTGCTGATGAAGCTTTAGCACGAGGAGAGAACTGGGGCATTCTGCATGGAGTGCCGATCACGATTAAAGATACGCTTGAAACGGCAGGTTTGCGTACTACCGCAGGTTACAAACCCCTCAAAGATTACATTCCTCAACAAGATGCAACTGCGGTAGCCCGACTGCGGGCGGCTGGCGCGATCATTTTGGGCAAAACAAATCCTGCTGAACTAGCAAGTGATTACCAGGGCATTAACGATTTGTTTGCCCGCGTTAATAATCCGTGGAATTTGAACTATACACCCGGAGGGAGTTCCAGTGGCAGTGCGGCTGCGATTGCGGGTGGACTTTCACCGTTGGATCTTTGCTCGGACTTTGGCGGTTCGATTCGTCAGCCCGCTCACTTTTGTGGTGTGTTTGGACTCAAGCCGACTGATCGCCGCGTTCCCACAACTGGACATATTTTGGAAGTGCCAGGAATGCCCAAGTGTATTCGTCAAATGTTTACAGTTGGCGCACTTGCCCGTTCAGTTGAAGATCTGTACCTCTGTCTGCAAGTTATTGCAGGTGCTGACTTGTATCAACCTGAGATTCCACCAGTTCCACTCGATTCGCCCAGTATCAAGAGCCTTCAAAACCGACGAATCGCTTGGGCAGATGAATTTTGTGCCTTCCCGGTTGCCTCGGAGATTAAGTTAGCAATTCAGTCTGTTGCTAAAATCCTGACTGATGTCGGTACTCAAGTTGAACAGTGGGTTCCAGAGTTTGATTTTGTTGCTGCTTGGCAGATCTACTACGCGATCGCGACTTACAATCTCATGTATTCGCAACCAACTACGTTTGATTATGTTCGTAATTCAATCGCCTTTCTATTTCGTGAAGCAACTCAGGGCGATCGCGCATTGCGAAAGCTCAGTAACGTTCCTGGAATGGTTTTCCCTATTTTTCTCAACCCAAGCCTAAAAGGTTATTTTGAAGCGTTGAGCCAGCGCGATCGCTTGATTGCTCAAATGGACAGGGAACTAGAGCAGTGGGATGCATGGCTATGTCCCGTTGCAATGACCCCTACATTCACCCATCGCGCGAAAGGTCAAGCGGTGACAGTAGAAGGTAAAAAAGTCCCTTATATGATGGCATCAGGTGCTTATACAGTGCCATTCAATCTCACTGGGCATCCAGTCGTTGTGATACCCATTGGACAGACACTGGACGGATTACCGATTGGAATGCAAATTGTTGGGAAACGATGGCGAGAGATGGAATTACTGGCGATCGCTCAGGAGATTAACAAAGTGGTTGGTGGCTTCCAACACCCATCTGGTTATTAAAAAGTCTAATTAATTTAAGTCTAATATAAATGCACATTAACCGATTTTTCCGTAAAGTCCTGATAGGTGCAAGTAGTATTAATCTGCGATTCTTTGAAACGGCAGCAACAAGACCATGCGAAAAATACGATTGTTCATTGCCTCTAGTCTTGACGGATACATTGCCAGGACATCAGGAGAGGTAGATTGGCTATTCACCGACTCTGACTACGGTTACAACGAGTTTTTTGCCCAAATAGACACAGTACTGATGGGTCGTAAAACCTATGACCAAGTTTTGACATTTGGGGAATACCCATACAAAGGTAAACAAAGTTTTGTTTTCTCAAAAACTGTGCAAGCTAAAGACAACAACGTGGAATTTGTCAACGGTAATTGGGAGGGCTTTATTAACACATTGCGTCAATCAAATGGTAGTGATATCTGGTTAGTTGGGGGAGCACAGACGATTCATTATTTCATGAAACACGGTTTTATCGATGAGTTAATTCTCTCGATACATCCAATTATTCTAGGAAATGGGATTCCACTGATTGTAAATGATCCCAGCTTGGAAACAGCACTTGAGTTTAAGGATGTGAAAACCTATGACTCCGGATTACTACAAGTCTCTTACGATTTAAAAAGAAAAACCACAGACAAGGAAACTGTATCAAAAGATATTTCTTGAAATTGAGGATTTCAACTAAAATTTAGGAACTAAATGCGTTGGTTCTGCATAACGCAGAATCAACTATGGAATTTGAAGGGTAGCTCAAATCAGTTTACGTGATGTGTTTTGCCTTCTCACAAAATATGGAGAGCACCCCTTCTATGATTAGACCACAAATCGTAAGGTGGAGAGAAGTCCTGCAGGCGGGTTTCCCAACAAGCGGGAACTGAGCGCAAAGCGCACGCTCCGCGAACGGGGCATTGCTCATGAAAGCTTATGTGATGGACATTTAAGATATGAGTGAGCAATGCCCACCCTACAAAAAACTGCTGTAAGTAACAGGGTAATCTGGATGAGCCGGACAAGTTCGACGAACATAATATGCTGAATATGCATCTTCATAACCAATAAGACAAACTATTCAGACATTGTGTGCGATGAACCTGATAAGCCAATTAAAACTAGCATTTGTTAAACCTCTTAGTTGCTTGACACTGTGTTTGTTGACTACAAGTGTTACATCACCCTTGGTGCTAGCTGAAACGAGTTATCCGCAGCAACCACAAAGACTAGCACAATTGGGAGACAGGGAACAGCTGGAGCGATCGCGCCTCATTCAAGAAGCAAATGTTTTGTATAGTCAGGGAAACTTCACAGGTGCAGAGGAAAATTTACGCAAGTTGATCAAGAAATTTCCCAAAGATGCTTTTGGTTATTATCAACTAGGGAATGTCCTTTATCAACAACGCAAAGCCGAAGAAGCAATTACTCAATACAAAGAAGCTATTCGTCTGAATTCGCGCTATGCTCTTGCTCATAATGGAATGGGCATTGCTCTTGCTAGCCAAGGTCGTTTACAAGAAGCTATTTTGGAGTATCAAAAAGCACTAGCAATTAATCCTGAATATGCCGATGCACTGGCAAGTCTAGGACAGGCGCTATGGCAGCAGGGCAACCGGGATCAGGCGTTGGCATCTTTAGAAAAAGCTGCGAATATCTTCAAAGCACAAAATAGACCTGATAAAGCTAACCGAGTTGAACAGCTTTTGCAACAGCTGAAAACAACTGATGACCCCTCCGTATCATGAAATTTCGTGAAGAGAAGATATTTTTAATGCCTATGGCGTAAGCACTCCCGCCTGAAAGAGGTGCGAGCATTACAATCAAAGTCAGATAGATGCTAGATGAAGCCTATGACTTCCGTCACTACAGTTACCGACTCAGTATTAACTTTACCCGACCACACGCAGTTGCCGGACTCCGACGGGACATTTGTAAGCCAGTCGCTTGCGGGGGTTCCCGAGGACAGTTCGGAGGAGGGTTTCCCTCCGGAAGAAACTGTCCGTCCCGTTGTGCGACCTGGCGCGAAAAATCTGCAAGAACATCCCCAAACTATTTTACTCACAGACTCGATTAAACCCGTCCTAGAGCAACTGCATCCTGATGGTCAATATTGTATCGGGCAGGATTCTGGCATCTACTGGCGATTGACTGATCCCCCAGAGAAAGGAGCAGAAGCACCGGATTGGTTTTACGTCCCTCATGTCCCGCCAACTCTCAATGGAAAAATGCGGCGTTCCTACGTTTTGTGGAAGGAGTATATCGCGCCGTTAATTGTGATTGAATTTGTATCTGGAGATGGCCGTGAGGAGCGAGATAAAACGTCGCCATCTCAGAGAGAAGATGGGAAAATGGGCAAATTTTGGGTTTATGAGCAGGCAAGTCGCGTCCCTTATTATGCGATTTATGAAGTAGAAAAGGCACAGGTGGAGGTATACCGCCTCGTAGATAATACCTATCAACTTATGACACCCAACGAAAGGGGACATTATCTGATTGCGCCAATGGCAGTAGAATTAGGAATCTGGCAAGGGTGGTATCAAAATGCAGAGCTACCTTGGTTACGTTGGTGGGATGCACAAGGAAATTTACTCCTGACAGGTGAGGAACGCGCTGAAGTTGAGCGGCAAAAACGGGAGACAATTGTAGAGAAGTTGCGCTTGCTTTCTCCTGAACAACTCAAAACATTGGGGATTAACCCAGAAATGTTGGATTAGAATAAACTCCACAAAGGGAGATTGAAATGAAGGTGTTGAAACTAGCAAAAGCAAGGATAACTCATGGAATTTGTGCATCTTTATTTTTGACTTTTGTTGCTACACCTTTAGCTATTGCTGCCAATAAAGCTGGTGATTATCGACAATTAGGGCTTTCATATCGGCAACAAGGGCGGTATCCTGAAGCCATAGCCGCAATGCAAAAATCTGTAGAACTCGAACCTGAAAATATTATGGGACGAGTGAATTTAGGTTGGACATTGCATCTAGCAGGAAAGGAACAAGAAGCAGCACAATCTTTATGGCAAGCAATATATCAAAAGCCATTGTACGTTCCTGCTTACAATGCTTTAGGAATTGTTTATCTCGTTGATAGCAACTTAACAGCAGCAGTGCTGGTTCATACTTGGGCAGCAATTCTCAAGCCAAATAATGAAATTGCTTATTTTAACTTAAGTTTAGCTTTGCATCGGTTACAAATTTATAACTTAGCGATAGCAACTGCTAACCGTGCCGCTATTCTGGAACCAAATAATCCTCATCCTTTGGTTGCTAGTGCGATCGCCTATTGGGATAATGGTGACAAAGATACCGCCAAAAAAGTTTATACCAAAGCTATAAGCTTAGATTCCAGGTATAGCGATAGAACTTTTTTAAATCATCTCAAGCAAGCTGCTTTTAGCCAAGAGCAAATTCAAAAAACAGAGCAAGTATTGTCTAACAAAGTCAATTGACTCTTATATAATATTATGTTCCGAAAAGTAGCCATAAGAAAACTTGTTTGTAGTAAGGACTTTAGTCCAAGATTTAGTTGAAGAGGACGCGCATTCCTCACTACAAATTTATTAAGGCTTTGTGTGTGTAGCCTCAGCTTTCTATGGTGTTGAGCATCTAAGAATTTTTTCAACAAGTCTAATGACCAACAGCACCACCCGTAGGCTTAACTTTTTTTAAGAATAAAATAGCAATACCACTGACTAACAAGGCAATGGCAATAAAGTAGAAACAATCGTTAAAAGCATTTACGAAAGCTTCACGACGCACTATATTATCAATGGCTTTTATTGCCTGGTCTTGTGCTGTACTCAAATCAGAACCACGACTGGTAAAATACTGTGTCATTTGGTTAATTCTCTCTTGAGTAGCTGGACTATATAAAGATACTGATTCTCCCAATCGATTAGAGTGAAATTGCTCTCTATTAGTTAACAGAGTCGCTAATGCCGCAATTCCCATAGAACCGCCCATATTACGCATCATATTAAATAAGCCACTTGCTGAACCTGCTTCTTTCGGGCTCAAACCAGCAGTAGCAATAGAGGTTAGTGGTACCATAATGAGTGGTTGTCCCATTGCGCGAACAAGTTGTGACCAAATTAATTGGTCATATCCCGTTTGATAAGTCATCTTGGAATTCATGAATGCACTTACGGCAAATAACGACACACCCACAGCAACCATTAAACGCACATCAATGCGTTGCATCACTTTTGGAAGAAAGGGAATAATAAACAATTGGGGAATTCCTGCCCAAATCAGAACTTGACCAATTTGCAGCGCGTTGTATCCTTGAATTTGGGCTAGATACAGCGGCAAAATATAAATTGAACCATACAATCCCACTCCCAAGGAAACATTTACAATACTTGCTAAACCAAAGTTACGATATCGCAAAAGTCGCAAATTAATAAATGGCTGCTTACGAGTTAATTCAATCCAGAAAAACATCGTTACAAAAATCGCCGCTAATATACTCAAGCGCACAATGAACGCTGAACCAAACCAATCTTTGCGGCTACCTTCTTCTAAAACAACTTGTAAGGAACCTAACCCAATTGCCATTGAAATAATTCCCCACCAATCGCCTTGTTTTAGCAATTGTAATTGAGGTCGTTCTTGCTTAATTCCATACCACACCCCAGCAAGCATCAAAGCCCCTGGAACTACATTTATATAAAAGCTATAGTGCCAACTGAAGTTTTCCGTTAACCAACCTCCTAATGTTGGACCAATTGACGGTGCAAAAACTGCTGTAATTGCAAATGCGGCTAGCCCAATTGCTTGTTTAGATGGAGGTAAAGTTGTTAGTACAACCGTCATGGCAGTAGGAATTAAAACTCCTCCAGTAAAGCCTTGTAAGGCGCGGAAGACAATCATTGAATTGAGATCCCAGGACCATGCACAGCATATAGAAAAAAAGATAAACAAGGCGGTGTTAACTAAAAGATACCTTCGTAGGGAAAACACCCGCGACAACCATCCGGTTAACGGAATGACGACAATTTCCGCCACCAGATAAGCAGTAGAAATCCAAGAACCTTCTTCTAGAGTTGCGCCCAAAGATGCTTGAATATCTTGTAGAGAAGCGTTGGTTATCTGAATATCTAGTACCGCCATGAATGCGCCTAGCATACTCGCCAAAACGCCAATCCAGGTTCTCAGTGGTACTTTTTGATTGGAGGAAGATTGGTTAGAACCCTGATTGCCTTGGTTGCCAACTGCATTTGTATTAGCCACAGCAGTACTCCAAGTATTGAATGAGAGATATGTTTCTATTTTTTACCCTAACCCTAAAAGGGTGTGGAGACTATATTCGCCGCAGGTAATAAGCTGTTACGCGTCAGGGAGTGAGGGAGTGAGGGGGTGAGGGAAAGGATTTGACGGTTTTCTTCAAAGTTAAAAAAACCTATTTTATAAACGCAACAGCTTAGCAGATTTAGAGTGAAGTATGACCGACAGGCGATCGCAGCGCGAAGCAGAGCTGTGTTTGATGAGGTAGTCCGAAGGCTACCTGAGATAGCAAGAATCCGTAGGACTCTAAATTCTTTTATCATGTGATAGTGTTGTCAGAGGAATTCACAGCCCTATACAGATATACTTAAATCTTGCACCCTTCTCAACAAGAGCCAGAGGCTCTAATATCTCGTTACCAGGTTGAACCTGGTAACGAGGGTTTGGAGCCTCTGACGACTCACTGTTGCAACTCTTGCAAAATCTCAGCTTTCACCTTTTAAGGTTTTGCAGTTGTTAAGATACCTTTTTGCTCATAAATGACAAGTACCAATTTCTTTAAAGCAGGTAACTGTTTGGCAAAATAGATAGACCCTAAAATACAAACAATACCATCAATAATTAAAGTGTAAGGAGCGCCGATTTTATCCGCTAATGCACCTCCCACTAAATTACCAAAGGGTATCATTCCCAAAAATGACATTGTGTATAAGCTCATGACCCGTCCGCGCTTGTCCTCGTCAACAATTGTTTGTAAAACTGTGTTGCTACCAGCAATTTGGATAATTGTTCCGCAACCAACAAACAACATTGTCAGCAAAGAAAGTGGAAGCAAGCGCGACAAGGCAAAGCCAATCAAACCTATTCCTAAAATTGCTGGACCCAAGACAATCAATTTCCCAAGTCCCACAACTGTTTGGCGCGTAGCTAAATAAATACCACTAAATAGGGCTCCGACTCCCGAGGCTGCCATCAAAAAACCTAGAGTTTGTGCGCCACCTTTGAGGATTTCTTCTGCAAAAACCGGAGCGAGGACGGTGTATTGCATTCCGAAAAAGCTGACTAAAGCTGATAGTAATAACAGTGCCCGAATTGGTGGAAACCCAAAGGCATACCTAAATCCTTCTTTAATTTGTTGCAAAGGATTGACGTTACTTACTGTAGTTTTCCAAGGTTTAAATCTCATCGCTAACAAAGCCATAATCACAGCAATGTAGCTTAAACCATCAATTAAAAAACAGTAAGCTGCACCGACTTGGGCAATGAGTAAACCACCAATGGCAGGTCCAATTAACCGCGCCCCATTGAACATAGTAGAGTTGATAGCAATGGCATTTGCTAAATCGTCTCTGTGTTCCACCAACTCTGTCACAAATGCTTGTCGTGCTGGCGCATCAAAGGCATTGATAAATCCTTGAAACAAACTCAAGGCGATGATCTGCCATATCTGAATTACACCTGTAAACGTCAGAAATGCTAGCGCCAACGACTGAATCATCGCCAGTATTTGCGTGCCAATCAGAGTACGATGGCGGGAAAAGCGATCTACAAATACCCCGCCAAAGGGAGTCAAAAAAAAGCTAGGAACTTGACTGGTAAATCCCACAATCCCTAACATCAAGGGGTTGTTGGTTAAGTGATAAACTAACCAAATCGTGGCAAGTTGGGTCATCCACGAGCCAATAAGGGAAATGCCTTGTCCGGCAAAAAACAAACGGTAGTTTCTTGACCTGAGTGCTGGTAAGAGTGCTCTCTTTCTACTTGTTTGTGCGTTCATTAAAGCCTAAGTTTATACTTATCTGATATCCTTTCATAGATATCATCTGACTTAACACCAAACCCCTCTCCAGAGGCGGAGTGGGATAGCACTGCTTTTGGAAGAGGTTTTAGAGTTCAGGTGAGATTTTTCCCGCCTGTACCCTATCCCCTCC
Organism: Scytonema sp. PRP1; assembly: GCF_036697665.2. Lineage (NCBI taxonomy): Bacteria > Bacillati > Cyanobacteriota > Cyanophyceae > Nostocales > Scytonemataceae > Scytonema > Scytonema sp. PRP1. The sequence goes on from NZ_JBAHYJ020000106.1 coordinate 119,965, forward strand.
TACTACTTAACTTGCACACTAACTTCCGCAGACATCCCAGGTGTAATCCGCGATTCGTACCCTTTGATGCTCTGTTGGTCAAAAACAATTTTGACAGGAACGCGTTGCACAATTTTGGTAAAGTTACCTGTGGCGTTATCCGGTGGTAAAAGGGCAAACTGTGCGCCGGAGGCTGGCGAAATGCTATCAACGCGACCCTTAAAGGTATGATGAGGAAAAGCATCGAGCTTAATCTCTACTTCCTCTCCTGGCTTCATGTCTTCCAACTGAGTTTCTTTGAAGTTGGCGACTAGCCAATAATCGTTATCGACGATCGCCATTAAAGGTGTGCCTGCTTGTACCCGGTTGCCTACTTCCACTGTTTTCCGCCCTATCCGTCCGGCAGCAGGTGCGATAATGTTGGTGTAAGATAGCTGCAACTGTGCATCTTTCAAGGATGCTTCTGATTGAGCGATCGCTGCTTTTGCTGCTTCGTACTGGTTACGGTTCACGTTTGTTTGTTGTCCGCTTGCAGTCGCTTGTTCCAATCCACCTTTGGATGCAGCCAGTCTCGCTTGAGCACTCGTTACGCCTTCTTGTGCTTGTGCTAATCTTGACTGTGCTTGAGATACCCCTACTCTTGCAGAGGCTAACCGCGCTTGTGCTTGTTGCACTCCTTGTAAAGCCGCATTTCTTTGCGCTAAAACCACATTATAGGCTGCTGTGGCTGTCTCTAGCTGCTGGCGGGCAATAGCCCCTTGTTGAAACAGAGTGTTGTAACGGTTGTAATCTGCTTGTGCTCTTTGTAAATTGGCATTTGTTTGTGCTACTTGCGCTTGTGCTGCGGGAATTCCCGCTTCAGCTTCTCTAACAGCAGCCTCAGCCGCTGGGATACCTGCTTGCGCCTCTTTGACTGCTGCTTGGGCTGTGGCGATCGCAGCTAAAGCGTTGCTCACATCGCCTTGCGCTTGAGTTGTTTTACCACTCGTCGTTTGTGACGCAAGAGCAATGTTGGCTTGTGCTGCTTGAGCTTGACGGCGAGCGTTTTGCAGCGCCGCTTCTGTTTGCTGCACTTTAACTTGATAGTCCCTTGGATCTAGCTTCACCAACAGCTGTCCCTGTTGCACTTGCTGGTTGTCATTCACCAACACTTCGCTTACAGTTCCCGGAATGCGCGTGCTAACTTGGTGAAGGTGTCCTGCAACTTGGGCGTTGTCTGTCTCTTGATGGGTAGAAGCATACTGCCACCAGTGATAACCAAAACCTCCAGCAGCTACAGCACCCACACCCAATCCTGCCAAAATCAAAGCTATCGGTTTTTTCTGCTTTGGTGTTTGGGGCGGTTGGGGTTTGACTTCCTTGTTCTCGGTTTCGGGCTGAGTTTGGACATCAGCTTCTTTTGTTGTTTTCAGTGCTACATCTGTCTTTGTAGCTTTCTCTGATGTCACAGCTTCCAAAGTCTCTAAGTCTTTAACGAGTTCTTTCTCCAGAACTGCAGTGGTTTTATGTCCGTTACGTCCGTTGGTGTTGGTAGTGTTTGTGCCTTCCATGATAGTTAAGTCCTCAGTATTGTTTTTGGTCAACAAATTGCTTAGCGTGCGAAATATTTGAATAAAGATATTTAGAAAAAAGGTATTTAATAAGCTATTACTTAGAATACGTAATATTATCCGTAAAAGACCCAAGAAAGCGCCTCACCCATCTGGGTGATTCTTAAGATAAGTTAACTATCGCCTTAGTCAGAATTTGGGAAAATTGTTCCCGTTCAGCGTAGGAAATACCGTGCATGGCTTGCTCGCGAATTTCTACCGCAATAGGTGGTAGTACTGTTTCGAGTTCTCTTCCTGCATCTGTGAGCCAAATACGCCAAATGCGGCGATCGCGAGAGTCACGTTCTCGACGAATCAAGCCTCTTTCTTCCATTCGATCCAATACGCCAGTTAACGTTCCTCCCACCTGTTGCAGTTTGTCCCCAATACTGGAAGTGGGTAAGCCGTCTTCCTCCCACAAACAGCAGAGAACCACCCAGTGAAAGGGGGTTAGTCCAAACGGCTCCAACCGCTCGGTAAACCTGCGAGCGAGGAGTTGTGAGACTAGTTTGATCCTGTAGCCAACTCCGTATGGTGCGCGGACTTGCTGCCACGACTCCAAATCTTGGGACTTATTCGGTTTAGAGACCATCTGTGCGAAAAGCTTAGCGTACGTAATATTACTATAACATGATTTGACCAGTTAGCAAGAACTGATTGCCACTTTCTTATGAAGTCACTAAGCTGCCGCATGCATATGAGTTACTGATTTGAGCTGACAATATAATCTACAATCCAATCATCTCCTGATCAGTCAAACTAGGCTAGTACTGCTACGGGGAATTCAAAAGTCAAAGGTTTTTAGTACAGCATTTCATGAATTCGTAATATTTTTAAACGCAGAGGGGCGCTCTCGGTAAACGCAAAGGTACACAGAGTCTTCGTTTAAGTTTTCGCTATGAAGTTATGGAATCATGTACTAAGTACGCGCATTCGTGACGTAGAGTCTTCGTTTAAATTTTCGCTATGAAAGAGATGCAATCATGTACTTAGTTGTTGAGAAGTTGAATTAAACTTACTTTTTGTATAGTACCGAGAACCCGATGAGGTTGAGATAACTCAGCCGCCTGTTCGACAGAAACCCAAGCATAGCCAGAAGTTGGCAGATCGGAAAGCTGGACTCGCTTGCCGTGGAGAGGAGTGTAGAATTTGAGTAACACGTCAGTCTTGCCTCTTGTGTCCACAAAGTTGATAGGAGATGAGTGTAAAACTTGAGCAATTGCTGGCTGTTGAATAAAAGCTTTGATATCAGGGTTGTAGTCGCCTATCAAGCCACTGCTACCAGCCACAGCCAAAGCCAGCCAAGCGGGAACTAACCAACCCGCCAACCAGTAACGACTCGTCAGAAACTTTTTGCCAAAGTGGTAACGACCAATCCACACTAAAGGTAATATTAACCAACCTACTCCTGATGCTAATGCCAGGGTAGCGTACTTGCGAACTTCTGCATTACCCGAAACAGAAGCGACTATTCCCGCTACTAACAGCAAAACACCTACTATCCCAAAGCCATAACTCAGATTGCGAGGAATTTTTTTTAGAGACGCCCTATGACGGGTCTGTACATCCTGGTAAATTTTGCCTAGCCAGTTTAACCCCACAGCAGCAAGCAAAGCGATGAATGGATATAGGGAAAGACTGTAGTGAGATAAACGAGTGGAGAAAAGACTGAGTTCAGCAAACAAAATGAGGGGATAGCCAACCAATATCAGTTGGTAGCGAGGAATGGGACGACGAATCACCAAAGCTAAGCCTAAAAGACTCAAAAAAAACCAAGGAAACGCTTTTACAGGTAGATTCCAGAAATAGAACTCTAACCCATTATTACCGCGTTCACCAGACCCCAACTTAACAACAAAGTTAATTAATTGCCCAAAACTCGCATCACCGTATCGTAACCAGCTTAGCCACAGCCAGACAAAGGTGGGAATTAAACCTACTACAAACCCGAAATACAACATTGGGTTTGCAAGATGACGATGACGGCGATGCTCCTTTAGGAGATAGGGTAGCAAAGCTATGATGGGCAAAACAATCATAAAGCTTCTGACTAAAAAGCCCAAGCCGAAACTAAAACCGACTACAAAACACCAAGCAGAGCGATATTTGGGATGTAATTCAGCTTTAAGTAAAGACCAAATCGCTAAAAGTACTAGGAAAATCATAGGCACATCAGGTGTGCCTAAACGACAGTATTGCAGCCAGAGAATTTCTACACTCAAAATGGCAGCAGCAAGCCAAGCAATCTTTTTTCCGAGGAAAATTTTGCCGATTTCGTACAGAAGTAGTACGCTTAGGGTGCCAGCAATCATACTTGGCAATCGCCCACTTGCTTCACTGACACCAAACAACGTGTAGCTACTGGCAACTAACCAATACGGGCCAGGAGTTTTATGATGAGGAGTTGACCAGGGATGTATCCAATCGCCCGTGTCTATCATAAAGCGCGATCGCCAAGCATAAAGCCCTTCATCATGTGCCATCAAGCTACTCTCCCCAGAACTGAATAGCAATAAGGGGAGTATCCAAATTAACAAACTGACGTGAGGAAAGGCACGCAAAAACCCCGTAACACCCTTGATGGGATGCATAAATTGTAGTTTATATAACATTGAATTGTGACTAGCCAAATTCTTCCTTTGGCTCATTATATTTTTGTGTCTCTTCTTAGAATACGTATGGTGGTAGATCAATTGTTTCCGCCAAACGGTACCTAAATTGACAAAATTTTGGAAAAATTTGTTCTCAACAGACCTTTATGCCGCTTAGACCAGACCAACGCATTAAGCTAGATGATACAGACGACAAGCTGTTCTATGATTATCCCCGCTTCGTGACTCATGTGGACGAAGGTTTTATTCAACAGCTGACGGACTTATACCGCGATCGCCTCAAACCCAACACCCGTATCTTGGATATGATGAGTAGTTGGGTTTCGCATCTGCCTCAAGAGATATCTTTTGCTCATGTTGAGGGACACGGACTCAACGCCGAGGAACTGGCACGAAATCCCCAGTTAAATCATTACTTTGTTCAAAATCTCAACGAAAATCCTCAGCTACCCCTACTAGACCAGGATTTTGATGCCGTTCTCAACTGCGTTTCAGTGCAGTATTTGCAATATCCAGAAGCGGTATTTTCAGAAATTCACCGCATCCTCAAGCCTGGTGGTGTGGCAATTTTCAGCTTTTCTAACCGAATGTTTTTTCAGAAAGCGATTCAAGCGTGGCGAGAGGGTACAGAAGCCAGTAGAGTTGAATTGGTAAAAGGCTATTTCTCTGCTGTTCCAGGTTTCACGTCTCCAGAAGTAATTGCTCGTGTGTCAACTCTTCCCAATTTATTACAGTGGATGGGTGTCACGGGAGGAGATCCGTTCTATGCTGTCATTGCTTACCGTAGTAATTAGTCATCGTTATCAAAAACTTTGTCTGATTACAAGCCAAAAAAAAGCAGCATCGATAAATTTCCACTCAATGTCAAGCAAAACAAGGAGGCAAACATGAATTTCCCGCGCGCCCGTAGAATTTTTGCAGCTTTGTTGTTATGTTTATTACTATTTACAACAGCTTGCGCTCCGAAAACACCCGGACGTTTTGACCAGGCACAACAGGAAAGTAGTCAACAAAGAAGCGGTCAAGCGGTTGCGAAAGATGCAACCCAGGGTGGCGAATTTAACAAATTCTTCCCAAGTGCTCAGGCTGGCTACCAGCGCGTATTTACTCAAGAGAAAAAAGGCTTTGCTGAAGCGAAGTTGAAAAAAGACGGCAAAGACGTTGCTGTCATTTCGATTAGTGATACACAAGCAGTCAAAGGAAGCGCCAACCCAGCGGCAAAATTCGTAAACAGTTCAAACACAATAGCGGGATATCCAGCTGTGAGCCAAGGGACGACTGGCACAGCTATTTTAGTTGGCAATCGCTATCAGGTCAAAGTGCAATCTCGCGATGCGTCATTTACAGAGGGCGATCGCGAAGCTTGGTTACAGAAGTTTAACCTTAATGGTTTGACGCGGCTAGCTAAAGCCCAATAACTAAAAAAACGACAGTTAGCAGTTAGCAATTTGGCAACTGGAATCCTGAGTAACCAGAAAACAATTAGGAGTCTATTGTGAGCAAACCGATTCAACAATTGGTTGATGAACTACCAACTAACAACTTGACCGTTTCTGCATTGCGATCGCTCGATTTTGTCGCTCCTGGTGAGTGGCAAAACGTCGTTGGCTTTGTCAACACCATCAAAACTGTGACTGGTGAAACCGACGAAGACCTGATTCAGCAAATTGGCGAACGCGCGATTTATCTCTACAACGACCGCTCTCAGGGATACCAACGAGCTATGTGGCTCTATCAAACTGTTGATAGTACAGATAAAGCACTTAGTGCAGCCGTTTTGGCAAATAAAGTTGGTGAGAAAATTCCCCTTTTGGGTTTTTTAAATCGGGTGACTCCTAAAGCTGAAAAAGCACAAACCATCGACTTGTCCCTGAAATTAGTCGCTGAGTTAGTAGCCTTCTGCCAAATTAACGGTATTCCCGGAGACAGCATTGGGGATTTTGTCGCGTCTTTGGGCGAATACAGTGGTGAGTCGTTCATCCGCATGGCTGCATTAGTTTGCTTTGATGGTTTGATACCCCTAGGTCCAAACTTCATCAGTAGCGCACTATCTAGAATTAATCAGACAAGTCCTCAGGAGTTAGAGCAAAACTCGACTTTTCAGAATATTCAACAAGACATTCCAGGTAACAATTCCAGTAGCAAACTGAACTTTATCGGTGAAAGCTTCAACTCAGTTAGTGGTTGGATGAGTGGTCTGGTTGCCTCGAAGAATTTAACGCCACAAAAGGTAGTCAACAACTTGCAAAACTTTACCGACTTTGCAGGTGACAAGTTAGACTACCTCGGGGCGTTGCTGGATATATCAACGAATTACTACGAACATACTGGCACGCAAACCTTAGCACGTCGCTTGATTGAGCGAGCTTCGGCTGAAATTTAACTGAATCGTTTTATAGGTAATTGGTAATATAAACTATTACCAATTACCTGATACCAAATAATTATAAAAAAATATACTTCTAAAGAGGTAATTATAGCAGTTGTCATCCGGATGAAGCATAGATTTATCTGCGTTTATCTGTGTGCATCTGCGGTTCCTGAATTCTTTAAAAAACTAGCCGTAACTATTCCAGCCTTCACACGCAAATCAACCCAATGGCTGGTTTTATAACCCAGGTAAGTTACGTATATTAAATCAGGTGATGTGCTTGTTCTTTTTCCGTAAAAGCACGGCATTGCCGTGCTTTTCTTACTTTGGCAAATTGACTTCCTTCACAGTGGCTGACAGGAAAGGTTCAAAGCGTTGAAAATTTTCCAGTTTCTGGAACTGAGCCGTCTGCGAACCTGGATCAAAGGCAGTGGTTATCACATAAAGTGCTTTACCATCAAAGGCAACATAACCAAGATGCTGCTCTTCGATTCCACCTTTTTGCTGAATTCCTAAAAACCGATAACGGATTCCCTGAAGTTTACCAACTGATATCGGTTGTGGAGACTGAGCGGAGAAAATAATACGGTCACTATACACACTCCGACGGTCTTTCTCCAAAATACTGTAATGGTCAGCAACCCAAAGTTTAAGTGCTGTTGCTAACTGGTTTTGGTATTGGGCTTTTTGGTAATCCACATTTGAACTCGGTGGAATACCAGCTTTTGCCAACATCTGTTGAAAATTCGGTTGATTTTCCAGAGGGTAAACTCCTATTTCAACCGTACCCAAAATATTTTTATTTGATGACACGCACAACAGAGGTGCATTTCCATCACAAGCAGCAACTCGCCAGCCAGCAGGGGCAGATGTTTGTCCTAAGATACTCTTCCAGATATTTCCTTGATTTGGTTGAGAGTTGCTAGATGTGGTTTGAGGCTGGTTTTGAGCAGCATTGGCTTGTCCTGGTGTTGGCTGTGATTGGTTATTTGAAGACAAGTAGGGGAGAGCGTATTTTACAAATCCTAGCGGTGTGAACACCACCAGCAAAATCACACCAAGCAAAACGTGATAAAGTCGTAACATTTTTTATATAGTGCGTGAGATAGCAGATAAATAGTATCTAGAAAATTTGTCGATATGTTGTAAAGAGAGTTTCTTCTCCAGCTTGTATGTCAAGATACTACTATGCCGATACAACTTACATCCCAAGTCAATAACTTTCCGGAAATGTCCTAGACAAATAAAAATTGCTCCTGCTACTCATACCGCATACGGTTCAGTAAATCATAAGTAGGGTGCGTTACGGCTTTAGCCTAACGCACCATGTTATATCGCGGTGCGTTAGGCGCTTTGAACATATTTGTCGTTACAAATCTCTTGAAAGGGTGCGCCTAACACAACGCCAGTTGCTACAACGGAGGGAACCTCCCTTCGGGTATGCCTTCGGCACGCTACGCGAACACCAGTCGCCTACCGAGGGAAACCCTCCTGCAGCGCTGGATTCACCGCAACGCACTGGCTCCCCTACAATAATTTTATTTTTACTCAGGACTTACGCAAAAACTCTCTGAAACTCTTATCCCTTCGTGTCCTTGGCGTCTTGGCGGTTCGTTTTTTCATTAATTTGCGTAAGTCCTATTACTTTCTAAATAACCTCTCAGAGAAATTTAAAACTACTTTTCACTCTGTCTGATAATTGCAGTTATTTCTTCAAAAACCAAATCAGCAGAGTGTTGGACAACAGGGCTTAATTCCAGTCCAAAACCAAGATTTTCTGCTTCAATTAAATAAACCGTCACCTCTTTGGGAAAATCTTCTTTAAAAATTTTCTTACCAGCGGCTAAAGCATGATCCCAACGAAAATCATGCAAATTATAACTAGGTTCCGGTAAGGCTTCAAGTTCTTTGCCAGGAACTTTAAAAACACCACCTGGTTCAGAACCTGTTGAACTGGCATCAATAATAATTAACTTTTTGCTGCCTCTTGCTTGAAACATCACTTCCATTCCTGCGGTGCCACAATCATAAACTCGCATATGAGGATGAGGATGTTGGGCAAGATATTGCTGTAAGCGTTGAGCAATGATTACACCTACGGCGTCGTCACTACGGTTGAGATTTCCGCAACCAATAATTGTAAGCATGGGAGGATACTGCATTTCTTTTGATTGTGTTGTGATATATAGCACTTTTCGTTTGGATGAAGTACAGATAAATCTCGTGTAAATCTCGTGTCCATCTGTGGTTCTTATTTCTTGATGTATTGCACTCAACACCACCAAGCGCTATAGTTCCGCAGGTAACTCCTCAGGAATTTAAGAGATAAGCTACTGAGGAATTAAGGCAAACAAGTTATTCCATCTGGCTATCTAACCAATCTGAAAATCTTTCGACAGCATGAGCAATATCCTGTCTTTAGTAATAGAGTAAAGTACGAGTACTTTTGCAAAACTAAATATATATAGCAATCCTAAATGATTTCTGAAAAATCTTAAGTATTGTAGGGTGGGCAGTGCTTACCGTATTTTGCCCACTAAATCCGGGTTTTGCGTTCGCACTGCCCTCTTAAGCGTGTCGTTCAAAAATCAAATAGGAGCCCTATACCTTAGTGTAAATTTCAAGAATTTTACTCATAGTAATTATTAGGCATCTCCTATGAAAAACGATTTTAATTTAATCCCAAAACCTCATGAGTTACAACAGCAGATCGCTGAGGCTGTTTCTGAGATTAAAGAAGAATTTTCTCTTGAGCAAGTTGGGCAATTACAAAATCAGCATTTGCGCCACCCAATTGGGCTACCAACAGGGCTTTTCTCTGCCTTGAGTGCGATCGCCCATGTCATCGGCTCTACAAAACGAAACTTGAATTAGTACTTGGTGCAATCCCAAATTTTCTAACCGTAGAATTTTTATTTTTCCATCAAATTTTTAATTTTCCCCAACAGACGCGGCATCTTGATTGGTTTTGTGTCGTATGCATCGCACCCTGCTGCCAAAGCTTTTTCGCGATCGCCTCCGGCGCTGCGCTCTGCGCGATCACCTACGGCTGGCACAAAGAAAACATTAAATTGTAGGGTGGGCACTGCTCTTCACCGATAAGCAAGGAAGGTGGACAGGAACCAGTGCCCACCTTACGTTGAATTCGCGCTCCAGAGTCTGTAATTGCACAGACAAGCTGTTATGAAAAAAATGTTAGAACCTTGGCAAGTCATTACTGGAGCGCAATCTAGTTTAGAGTTGTACCGCATTTTTTATATTACCTTGACGCTGGTATGCTTTTGGATTCTATAAATCAATACGGTTCAGATAAGACCAAAACCCTTATCAGGAAGGCAATGTAGAGACGCGCCATGGCGCGTCTCTACACACATGATTTTTTACACATTAACCTTAACTGAACCGTATTGTTCTATAAATACCGAAATCAGGTCTGTTGATTGTAATGGATATTAATAATTCTTAGAAAAATTTAGAAATAGAGCTTAAAAAGCAAGTCAAGGTTTTTTTAACTGCTTTTATCTGTGAAATGAATGCCATAACCTAGTGCCTAACTTTTCTGTAATTTTAAGCACACAGCAGCAGTTGAAAATAAAAATCAAACCAATAATCATGGTTTACTAGACACTAAGTAACTACTGCTGTCTGGAGAGGTGCAATGTCTGCCATGAGTACTCGTTGGAACTGGTTATTAGGAATTGCAATTGGTGGTGTATATAC
>NZ_JBAHYJ020000120.1:0-112666 GCF_036697665.2 Scytonema sp. PRP1
CTAGAATGCTTGTACAGCAAGGCTTTTGCAAAAACTGACGAATGTGTTTCTTTCATATGTTACTTGCAGTTTTTAAGCCGCTAGTAAGAGGCTCATATCTTGCACCTGAAACCTTGAACGTTATTTAAGCACTAAGTATTAAGCATGAAGTGCTTGATTTACGACAAAAAGCCCATAATAAAATGTATCTTTATTTCGGCGCTTTTTAGTGAATCGTGGTTTACACGGTTAGGTACAAGATCTGAGCATGAAAAGGGGGCATTAAGAGCTGACGCTGTTGATGGTGGCGATCGCTTCCAATAGACGAAGAACAGGTGAGCCTGTGGAATGCTAACAACTGCTGTCATTCTGCTTCACCCAATAAATCACCGTGTTATGAGAGACTCCAGTTCTTCTTTCAATCTCCCGAAAACCAACACCATCGCGATACAATTCCAGACACTGCTGCTTCACTTCATCGCCGTATCCTTGCAATGAGTACGCCTCAGGAAATTGCTTGCCGCAGTCTTTGCAGATGTAACGCTGCTTGCCATGACGATGCCCATTTTTAGAAATACGTTCTCCATCACAGTGCGGGCATTTCATTACTATCATTACTTGATTGTGCAAAACTTCATCCCCTACATGAGGGTGTAAGTATGCAATCAGCAGCACCTCGATTTGCTCAAAAATCTGCTGGCGGTGAGTTTCATCGCTGCGTAGTGCCAAGAGTAGCAAAGTATTATAGGCATGGGTGCAGACTTGAGCCAGTAAATGGCAATGTTCGGGACTCAATGCTGGATTGCGGCCTCGCAGCAGTTTTGCCATAAAATTGATGGCTTCCTCGGTAAAGCTATCATCAATGTTTTGAAAGATGGTTCGGGATGTGAAGTACTGCACAAAGACCATCCGACAAGTGGGCTGCTCAAAAAGTTTCTGGAATGCTCCTGCCAAAGTTCGGATAAATCCCTCAAAAGGCAGTTGAATGATTTCTGGCTGATTCAGCTTAGCCCATACGGTGTGTACTCGCTCGACGTGACGCAATTCCAAAGCGTGGAAAATTGCCAATTTATCTGGAAAAAACTGGTAAAGCGAACCTATGGCTGTGTCAGCACGAGCGGCGATCGCATGAGTTGTCGCCGCCTCGAAACCCACTTCATCAAATACCTCAGCTGCTGCATCTAGAATGCGTTCGATACGCTCTTGACTGCGCTTTTGCTTGGGCTGACGGCGCATGGAGGCAATTTTCTTTGAATTCACCCTTGCACCCCTTCGCTCGTCACCAATCCTCTTGACAAACATGAATTGTTACTCATAAATTATAATAAAAGCGAATAATTTGTCACATTTTAGTTTGCGATCGCACCTGAGCGTAGTTGAGTTGCCCTAGCAGGCATTTCAACACAACTCAGATATAGCGGTTCTGGTGTTGAGTGCAATACATCAAGAAATAAGAACCACAGATGGACACAGATGGACACAGATAAATAATTACTTGATCCAAACAAGAAGCGCCATATATGCTACATCCACCGCAAGCAGATTTTGTTTGCGTCAAATTGGACTGGCAAAGGCGTGGTTTGCAACTACGAACTCCTCAAATCAAAATTGACAGACTACTAGTAAATCAGGAGAGTAACACCGATGTCTATGCTTGCTGGTGCGCCTTGGCTATTAGCACACAAGTCTATGTTGGAAATCAACAAGCCAAAAAAAGTATCCCTTTACGGGACTGATTATGTACTTTGGCAAGATAAAACTGGCAAGGTAAATGCCCTACCCAATGCGTGTCCGCACATGGGAGCTATGTTGTCTGAAGGGTGGTGTCAAGAACGTGAAGATAAAACGAGTGTAGTGGTTTGCCCTTTTCATGCACTTGAGTTTGATGGTGAAGGCTGCACGATTTTGCCAGGTTCCAAAAAGAAAACTCTACCGCAACTAGAGCCGCTAGAACTGATTATTCAAGATGATTTTATTTGGTCATACGGCGGCTTTGAACCCAAAATACCGATTCCCAATATTCTTAATGAAATTGCCTCGCAATACGAGTTTATCGGTCATACAGCTGATACTAGCGTGGAGACTGATTTGCTGAGTATGCTGCTGGTTATGCACGACTACAATCACCAAAACGGTACCCATCGACCTTTATTTAGGATTGAGGAAGTGCATTTTGAGAAATTTATTGATAATGGCTATCACTCCCATGCATTTTACAGTATGCCAACAGCAGCTAGTTTGTCTGAAAAACTGAAAAATCCAAGTTTGCTGCTGCTACCAAAAGTTCTTAAAGCTCATTTGGAAAATCACTTTCCATCTTTAGTTATACTTCATGCGGAAAACGGGCTGGGTAAAATTGCTCAAATTCATTTGTTTGTCCCAGAGTCTAAAACTCGGACACGAACCTACATACTGATGTATGGGTTAGTTAAAAACCCTGCATTTAAGGTTTTTGGGCAGACATTTCTCAACTTAGCCAAAGTTGTAGTTGAGCAAGATAGTGATATCCTAGGCAAGATTTACCCGAATACGCCACAAAAAATTAAGCTCAACAACGAAGTTGGTATGGATTGGGTGAGGCGCAATTTTGAAACCTGGCCGGAAATTGTAGAACCGAACCTCAGTTTACAAAAGCCACTGAAGGTGTAAGACTGATTGGGAAGAATAAATTTAGCACATTGAGAGCCATTTTAGGAAGTCACTTTAAGAAACTTCATTAATAAATGGTGCGATCGCCTCAACAAACTCAGCAGTTGATTCATACGGTAAAACATTCCGACCAGGCATTTTAATTCCACGTCCTTGGGGTAAACAGCCGAGGTAATCAGCCAAGCGTTCATCTGGTGATTCTTTTTTACCTTCTTGGCTAATACTCGATGCTGTTTCCCCCACAACGACCAGAGTAGGTTGTTTGATAGAAGCAATAGCTTGACTATAATCTTTGCGCCAAAAACCAGCCAAGAAAGAAAACACTGCATGACGACTTTCGGGATTTTCTGCACCTTGTTCCAAGGTCTTTAACCATTCAGCATCAACAGCTTCGGATGAGTCAAACAATTGACGTGTTGAGAAATCACGCAAAAACTTTTCTCTTCGGGCATATCGATAAAAAGCATTACCCAAAGGCGAATCCAACAGATTCCAAATGAGTTTATCTTGCCATTGCGACGTTTCTTTTGTAATGATTGCCCAAGCTGGAGGACCAGCTAATATAAGTCCGGCGATTAAATTTGGTTCCTTTTTAACTAATTCTATTGCAACTGGAAATAAAGCACCTTGTACTACCAAAATGACACGTTTCTGGACGACCGTTTGTAAAAAGTGTTGCAACTGTTGCGCCCAATCTTTGGGAGTGTAAGCCACATGAGGCATATCGCTTTCACCGCATCCCAACAAATCGGGGTTGTAAATCGGATTACGGTGACCTTGTTTATACGATTCTTGGCAAAACCTCTGCCAAAATTGCCGCGACAACCCAACGCCAATTGGGTGAATTAAAAGCAGGGGAATACCTTCAGCGGTTGAATTGGTTGGGTTATGAATTTCATAGGCGCAGCGATAATTTTTCCAGGTGTAAAACTGGGTTGGAGATGTTGTTTTATCTTGAGTAATCATATGTTTAAGAGTAAGGAACCGCTGAGGTGCTGAGGACGCAGAGCAAGAACTCTTTTAAAATATCATCTGTGGATGAATCAATTTGTATCCTGCGTCTTTTATCTTTTTATTAGACACCTTGGCGTTATATGGGCGCTTACTCTCTTGGGAAGAATCCCATTTAACTTTAGGTAGATTGTGTGTTTCACACACACGATCCAGTAATTCTCCAGTTGTCAGATGCGCATCATCAACTAAGTTATAGATGCCTTGCAGTCGATTCCGGCGGGCAAACCTAATACCACCAATGATGTCATCAAGGTGAATCCAATTTGTTGTATCCTTGCCATTGCCAGGTCGGGTTGTACCAGCATACCGACCAAATATTTTTACCAATTCTCGACCTGGACCATAAATTCCTCCTAATCGCAAAATACAAACACGGAGGTTTTCACTTGATGCTGAGAGTAAAACTTGCTCGGTATCGCTAAGAATTTGCCCATTTTGGTGAGCGGGTGCAATCAGTGATTCTTCATCCACCCACGCTCCGTTTCTGTCCCCGTAAACAGCGTAACTCCCTGTATATATCAGTTGCTGGACGCTGGGAATCTGCTTCAAGACAGAGGCTAAAGTTTGAGCAGTGTGTAGATAAGTTTCTTCGTAAACATCGGCACTTTTTGCACCGATACTCAAAAGCACAACATCTTGATTTCTCAATACTGATTTGAGCAAGTCTGAGTCGTTTCCTTGTACTACTACGACTTGTTGGGCTACTGTTTGTAATTCTGGGACACGTTCAGGAGTGGTTGTGGTGGCGGTGACGACAAAAGTCATCTTTTGTTGCCAAAATTGAGCAACTGCACAACCGACATATCCGCAACCAATAATCGCAACGTTCATTGTCGTACTTATTCGTAAATTTTGCCATCAGGCATGATTGCCCCAACCAAGTTAGCTCCAATCAGTTTAACAAGAAGTCTGTCACCAGAACGAATACGCGCTCCTGTTAAATTTGCTCCCCGCAAATCTGCTCCGCTCAAATCTGCTCCAATTAAGTTAGCACCACGTAAATTGGCTTCTCTCAAGTCGGCTAAAAGTAGGTTAGCTCTAAATAAATTTGCTTCAGACAAATTTGCACCTGTAAGATTTGCTTTGTGCATAAACGTATCACTGAGGTTTGCACCACATAAGTTCGCATAACTCAGGTTTCTACCAGATAAATCTCTGCCTTGTAAGTTTGCGCGACTAAAGTCTTTTCCACTTAAGTCTGGGTTTTGCTTTGGTGGTTGATGGGTTTTTTGGGTTGGCTGTTTGTGTGCAGGTGGCGCTTCATGATGTAATTTTTGATACTTTATTTTTGATAAGCGCAATTTTTCACGAGCCTCATTAATGTCTTGTAGCTTTTTTTGCGCTTTCTCTTGTAAGCGCGTATTGTCTTTTGGGAGGCGATCGGGATGCCATACAAAAGCCAAATCTTTATAAGCTTGGGTCACTTCGTCAAATGTTGCCCCAGGCTCTAATTCCAACACTCTATAATACTGCTCCAACTCGCTCATAAGACGTTTCAGTGGAAATTATCTTAATTATGAGTGATGCAACCGATTAGCGGCTGAATTATTTGTCAAACTTTTTTGCTATTGGGTAATTTTAGCGAAAACCCGAGACTTCTCAGTATTATTTGCAAAGCTTGAGATTACACTTGAGCAACAGTAACTTTCTGTTTTACTACGCCATACGAGTATGCTAACAGATGCACTTTTTCAAGAAAATACAACAAGCATCTTGTACCCACGTCTCATACTCTATACTTTACATAAGTTTGAATTTAAATTGGTTTTTAAAACTGTTAGAAATGACATACTCCTTAATATTGTGTAATTTATTTTTTTGTTTTGTAAAATTTATTAAGTTGCGGCAGTTTCTCCAATCTTTAGATAGCTGCTAACATTTCTAGGATAGAAACATCACCACCGCACTTCAGCCTGGAAAATTAAGCAACGCCCGAGATTTTCCAATATCTATTGTTAAGTCATAAGCTTTAAGCCATTGAAGTGATTATGACCTGCGGCTTAACACCAAGTCTTTCTTAATTTTCAAAGACCTAGAAAACGCTGTTGTATGGCTCGCCAGTATGCCATAAGTGGAATTTGATAAATTTCAATAAAAAGCCAAACAATAATTGTAAGATGCGACAACAGAGTTAATATCGTCCAGATATATGGTAGCCAAGATAGGGGAGTTGCTGGATGGGGTGGAAAATTATAAGCCACTACCCCAATTAAAGTTGTTGGCAAAAGTACAAAAGCAGCAGCAGCTATCACATAGCCCCAACCAAATTCTACACCTTCTATTTGCGCTTCTGTCCAATTAAAGCCATTCCAATGCCAAATGAGGGGCGGTTGTCTGGATGGCATTTTAAGAAGCTGTTGTTCTACGTTGACAGTAAAAATTTGTTGACAGAAATCACAAGACATAGCCTCCATGAGTGGCATATGACTAATCTTACCCACACGACAGACCGGGCAGGGGTAAACTCCTTGATAATTGAAAGATGTGGTTAAAACTTTGGTACTGGGCATAATAATACTTGGTCGTCTTCAAGTGTTAATACAGTCAATTGTGACGTCAAAATGATGAATTATGAATTATGAAATGAGCAGTCCACACCAATTTCTCATTCAGCATTCATACATACATTCATTCTTTCTCCATGCTCTGTGAAATAAAATATTTTTAAAGTTCTGTAAATCAGATGATAGCCAGCCAGCAATAAGTTTTGATTGCCAGAATTGTACTGAGTTTAACGCTTTTTTTTTAGTTATGGTGGTCTTGACGCGGCTCGTTTCCTATGCTAACGTCAGAAAACATAAGTGTAAATTAAATTATTCAACCAAACGCCTGACAAATGATCAGCAGCAATTCCTATTTTTATTTTTGGTTTAGGGTGGTTCACCGGGAGTGAGTCAAGTTTCCTAATGGAAACCGCCCGGTGAACCGCAGAGCCAACTCTGCGGTTTTTGTTTTTTAAGGAGTGAAATTTCATCGTGATGACCTATTTCAGTAGCTGGTTTTATGGCTTTTACTTTTACCCCAGAATAAGTTCCGGGTAAGTCGCGTCATGTCGATGAATCGTTAAAGCCCGGAACTGACAAAGGTTCTGGGCTTTTTTTTTAAAGAAAAGGGACTGGGGATTAGCGATTAGGTACAGGGTAAGAATCTGATTCAAGAAACTTGTCCTAAAACACTACATCTCCCGAAGCCCCAGTCCCGAATCCCGAATCTCGAATCCCTAATTTTTAAGGAGAATCCAACCATGAATAATGCTAAACTAGCCGCAAAATCTCATCCTCACCATCAGACAATCGTCAACCTCTCGGAAAAAGTCGCTTTTGGTGGTACGGAACTGGTGATTATTGGCGGACCTTGCGCTGTTGAAAGCGCCCAACAAATGGAGAAAGTCGCCCAAAACTTATCCCCTGCACCAGTGCAGGCGTTGCGTGGCGGTGTCTACAAACCCCGCACTTCTCCCTACGCTTTCCAAGGAATGGGAGAGGAAGGACTGGAAATTTTGGCAGGCGTGCGATCGCACTACAATATCCCAGTCATCACCGAAGTCATGTCAATTTCTCAAATCGAAGTCGTCGCTGCTCATGTTGACATGCTGCAAGTGGGTAGCCGCAATATGCAAAACTTCGATTTGCTGAAAGCTTTAGGACAAGCAGGTAAGCCGATACTCCTCAAACGCGGCTTATCGGCGACAATTGAAGAATTCGTCATGGCAGCCGAATATATCTTAAGCCACGGAAATCCGGATGTGGTGCTGTGCGAACGGGGTATCCGCAGCTTCGATAATTACACCCGCAATGTACTCGACTTAGGAGCAGTGGCGGCGCTTAAGCAGATCACTCACTTACCTGTGATTGTAGATCCTTCGCATGCGGTAGGCAAGCGCGAACTCGTGGCACCTGTTGCAAAGGCGGCTGTTGCTTGTGGGGCAGATGGATTAATTATTGAGTGTCACCCAGAACCAGAAAAATCTGTTTCTGATGCACGTCAAGCGCTGTCTTTGGAAGATATGGTGAATTTAGTTGATAGCTTAAGGCTTGTAGCAGCATCTGTTGGACGGAGTATATCGCAAGACATCGGGGCGGGTTTCAAACCTGCCCCTATTTGTTGTGCGGCTTAAATGTTGGTAGAGGGCGATCGCTCTTTTCTTTGGTAAATCTCTTGCAGTTGTCAATTGAATGAAAATGAAACCACAGATGGACACAGATGGACACAGATAAATAACTAGTGTTCATCGATGTGCATCTATGGTTCTGTTTATGCAACACGTCTATGGCAGAGGGCGATCGCCCCTTCTATGAGGGTTTTTGTGCAAAACATAACTCTAATTCACTGCTTCAAAATACTTACCTAAACTTGGTTAAACCTCCTAGGCGCGATTTCTTCCTGCTTCAGTCAAGGGAGTCGGCTCCTTCTTGTCCACAGGCGTTAAGTTCCGGCTAAGCCAGCCGTACTTTGTCATCAGGGGCGAATTCAAGATTTACCGCTGCGTTCTCGTCACGGTCTTGAATGTGCCCACATTGAGGATTTTGGCATTGAAATACTCGTTCTGAAAGCTTCATTGGCTGGATGTGACTGCATCTAGAGCACTTTTTAGAACTTGGGTACCATTTGTCAACCAATTCTACTTTAGTGCCGTAGTGGGCTTGTTTATAAATTAGCTGGCGACGAATTTCATAGAAGCAGTTATTGCTAACTGCGCTGGCTAATTTCTGATTTGCAATCATTCCCGAGACATTCAGATCCTCAATCCGTATTGCGTAAGCTTTACGACTTAAATCTGTTGTCATCTTCTGCGTAGTATCTTGCCGAATATTGGCAATTCGCGCATGTTGACGAGCTAGATTATCGTAATACTTACAAGCGTTTTTAGATGCCGAAATCTTCAATTTCTTGCTACCTAGAGTCTTGTTTCGATTACGCCATTGAAGCTTGCCGAGCTTGGTTTTCGCCCGAGTCGTGGCAACAGGCATATCGTATTTTGACCCATCAGAGCATGTTGCTAGCGCTTTCACACCCAAGTCAACACCAATCGTTTCAATTGGATGAATGATTGGTGGAACCTTTTCAGCATCTAAAACAAACGAGACGAACCATTTATTAGCAGTTCTAGAAACAGTAAAAGTCTGAGAACTGCAATAAAAATCTATTCGTTCTTTTAGCCGAAATTCTTTCAAACCTGGCAACTTAATTTGCTTTCCAGGACTAATAACAACCCGATTCGTAAAAGGTATTGGCGGTTGTCCTTTCGCGGGATAAACGCCAGCCGTTTTGTAAACAGTAAAAGAGTCGCCTTTCTTCTTGGATTTCTTGCAAGGAAACCCAGACAGCCCTTCACGCCACCGAGCGAAAGCTCTTTTCAAATCAATAAATGCAGACTGATAAACAGTAGAAGGATATTTCTTCATCCACACGTTTTCAGGCTTCTGCATTGTGACTTGAGTAAAAACTTTCTTGATAGCATCAATTCGTTTTGCGTCAGATGCTTGTATATCTACAAATTCCCAACTCGCTTGAACCAGATCCAACCCAAAGTTGTAAACCCAGCGCTTAAAGCCAGCATTGCCGCGAAGAAGCGAAGTCTCAACCTTATTCAGTTTTAACTCTCGCTTAATAGCGTACATTGGCTAAACTTCTCTTAACTTTCCTATATAGATAAGTATAGCCGCTCATGAGCAAGGATCAATACCATCTACGATTTTTTTCACCTTGTTTTTATACTTCCGTAAACCGTATAATCGCGATGAGAAGCAATGGATAATACACAGCAAATCTTGTACTAGTTCTTCTTGTGGAGACAAGGTTTCAGCGTTAGCAACAATGATTGAACCACCTCCGGATTGTACGATGTATTCAACCAATTCAAAACCAAAACGGCACAATCGGTCTTTGTGTGCTACGTACAGTGACTTCACTTCACCCCGGATAGCCCACTGAATAATTTCCAGGAACTTGGGGCGCTTAAAATTTAACCCACCGCCTATCTCTTGAACCGAATCAGTAATCACCGCTCCTTGGGACAAACAGAATCGCTCCATCGCCTCAACTTGGCTTTGCAGGTCGTCTTTTTGTCCACTCGACGAGACGCGACAATAGACAATAACTCGATTTGGTACTTTACCACCTTTCAAATTTCGAGCGATACCAAGGTGCTCCTCGGTATAAATGCGTTGATTCCCTAGTGTCCGTTCCGGAATTAACTTCTTTTCCCTCTCCCAGCGTCGTAAAGTGGAAGAGGAAACTCCAACAAGCTCTCCAAACTCTGCAACTTTCCACATGAATATACCCACAGCAGTTAACTATGGGCATGTTTAGCAAACTATTTCCAGACTAAGTCAGCCTCTGGTTGCTACACGCTCTCGTCCATTTTGATGCACAATTACATGGGATGCTTTGCCTGTCTCATCCACTACGAATGTACGTTGAGCATCCATCACCTTCATAAAAAACTTTGTTGAGGACTCTGGAAAAATTTCAACTCGTTCTTCTCCAGCCCATTGCGTAAAAATGCGATCAGACTCTTTTGTAACTGTCATGATCCAATCAGGATCGAGTTCATATTGCCCTACGTAGGCATCATAAATAGACGGATCAAGTTCAATCGCTTGCCGCCCTTTAGGCAATTCGTACGGTTCACCAAACAAAATAGCCGCTAAAGCATTCGCAATAGAGACGACTGGTGCTGGTGCTGCTGGTGCATCAATGTTCGTCAGCACAATGATAGAGACTTGTTCATCTGGATATCGAGCAATGCGAGTGCTAAAGCCATCAATCCCGCCACCGTGGTACAAAAGCTTGCGATCATAGTGGGTACAGATAATTCCTCCATAACCGTGGTAATATCCTTTACCATCTTCTGCTTCGCGAATCGTGATCTTGGGGGTAAACATCATCTCTCTCGACGACTCGCTCAGTGTTGCGTCGGTATCAAGCCCTTGTTCCCATTTATACAAGTCTTCAATCGTTGAGTACATTCCCCCTGCACCCGATGGCCATGACATATCAACAAAATCTGCATTTTGATAGGCTTCGCCTGTGAAAATGTAACCTGAAGCTCGATGGGGCAAAATCGCCTCTTGTCGATCGTAGCCTGAGTCAAACATTCCCAAAGGCTCAAGAATCTGATGTTGCAGATAGTCCGCATAGGAGTAACCGGAGACAGTTTCAATGATCTTGGTGAGTACCATGTAGCCCGAGTTGGTGTAACGGTAGCGCTCCCCTGGGGTAAACTCTAGCGGTTCATGGCTGAAGCGGGCGATCAAATCGTCCAGGGTGACCTTGGTTTTTGTCGTCTGCTCAAAGCCATCCAGTTGGTTGAAGTTAGGAATTCCTGAAGTGTGGTTGAGCAGGTGATGAATCGTAATTTGCTCGCCGTTCGGGTAGTCGGGCAAATAGGTTGAAATGGAATCATGCACTTCAAGCAAACCTTGCTCTTGAAGTTGCAAAATTGCCGTCGCTGTGAACTGCTTGGTAATTGAACCGAGGCGGAACTTCGTCTGGGGTGTATTGGGAACATCATGTTCAAGGTTTGCCATGCCGTACCCTGCACTCAACAGGACTTCGCCTGCACGGGCAACTAATACTGATCCCATGAAGTAACGATTTGCTAGACATGCTTGGAGATAAGCTGTCATCTCGTCTGCAATAGCTTGATGGCTAAACTGTGACTGGTTTGCTTGCTCAACCATGAAGACTCACCACTATTTATTATTTAAACGGTGTGCCATATACAGGATAACAAGTCGTTCTGACTGTACTTTTACGGAGGGCAATGTTTGTGCTGGAGTATATCTCGAATGCAAAAAAGGATGTCTTTGTCCGTATCGGTTTGGTTTATAGATGCTTGGTGATTATCTTCAATAGCAGCTTTGTGTCCAAAGTCCAATTCTGGATCAATGACAAAAAAAGGGATAAGCAAGTTGCTTATCCCACAAGAAAAATTTAGAAACAAAAATTTAGAACATTGAGCTTTGGCTTAAGCGCCTAGGTAACGCTCAAGTTCCAGAAGTCCAAGAGTTTGTGTACTCAATTTGGTCTGAGGTGAGGGTATCAATCTGAATTCCCATCGCCTCCAACTTCAGTCGTGCAATTTCTTGATCCACCTCAGTTGGAATTGAGTGGATACCGGGTTCGAGCTGACCCTTATTCTTCACAAGGTATTCGCAACCCAAAGCTTGGTTGGCGAAGCTCATATCCATCACCGCGCTAGGATGTCCTTCTGCTGCGGCAAGGTTAATCAAGCGTCCTTCACCAAGAACGACAACGGATTTGCCACTTTGCAAACGATATTCTTGTGTGAAAGGACGTACTGTCTTGACTTCCTTCGCTTTCTCGCCCAAGGCGACGAGATCCAATTCAATGTCAAAGTGACCGGAGTTACAAACAATTGCGCCATCTTTCATGGCATCGAAATGCTCACCACGAATGACGTGCTTATTGCCTGTCACAGTGATAAACAAATCGCCTTGGGATGCAGCTTCCGCCATTGGGAGTACGCGGAAACCATCCATCACGGCTTCAATTGCTCTAATTGGGTCAATTTCGGTGACAATGACGTTAGCACCAAGTCCCCGCGCCCGTAATGCTGTGCCTTTACCGCACCAGCCGTAACCAACAACGACTACGCTTTTCCCAGCAAGTAGGATATTTGTAGCGCGGATAATGCCGTCGAGGGTGGATTGTCCGGTACCGTAGCGGTTATCAAAGAAATGTTTGGTGTCAGCGTCGTTGACGTTGACTGCGGGGAAGGTGAGAACGCCATCTCTAAACATGGCGCGTAACCGCACAATTCCTGTTGTGGTTTCTTCTGTGGTACCAATGATCTCAGCAAGTTGGTGCTGGCGTTGTTGTACCAAGGTAGCGACGACATCACAACCGTCATCGATGATGATGTTGGGGCGATGGTCTAGAGCGATTTGTACGTGGCGGCTGTAGGTTTCGTTATCTTCACCTTTGATGGCAAAGACAGGAATTTCATGATCGGCGACGAGGCTAGCAGCTACGTCGTCTTGAGTTGATAGGGGATTGCTCGCAATCAGCAGAGCGTCTGCACCACCAGCTTTCAGTGCAATTGCTAGATGTGCTGTTTCTGTGGTCACATGGCAGCAAGCCACAAGGCGAATACCCGCAAAGGGTTTTTCTTGGGCGAAGCGATCGCGGATTTGCCGTAAAACTGGCATTTCGCGTCCAGCCCATTCAATGCGCTGTCTTCCCAAGGAAGCTAGGGCGAGGTCTTTAACCTCGTGCTTTAATCGGGGAGAAGTTGCGGTCATTAAATAGTTCCTCAATTAGAAATAAATTAGCGTAAATTCTTACGCACACTACTAGATTATTCCACAATTAGCAAAATGCCTGCCTCAAGTGTGAAATATAATCTGTGATTAATTTGTTAATTTTATAATTTTGCCCAAATACTTTATTTTTTCTTGTGTCATCTTCCTAAAGATAGGGAAAAAGCAAAAAAAACCAGAATTTATGACCTTAAGATTTGTTAAAACTTGACTGAAGACGGATACAATTACACAGTTTGAGTTTGGAGTATGGCTCTAAGAGTACTGAACTGTACATTTTGCTCAAGGAGGTGTAAAAGTGCGCTTTCAATTTTTGGCGTTCGCGAAGCGCGCCCTGTGCCTGAAGCACGGAGTGCTTCCCCTGAACTCCGTTCAGGGAGCCAATCGGAGATTGGCTGGGCACATAGGGGCGATCGCTCTTTCTTCAACGGTGATCACAGTAGGGGCAATGCCTCCAGTAACAGCGCAGATTCCTTTTTTGCCTACGGTGCAACTTCCCACCCATCGCACTCAAGAATCAGACAATAGAGTGGTTTCTCGGTGGGTGTATTTGGATGGTCGTCGGGTGATACAGATAGCGGCACCAAGGACAAACGTTTCAGAACGTTCACAACAAGTTCAACGAAATTTGAATCAAATTACCGAAGATTTCTTGAAAAAACCTGACTCAAAGCTTGATGTGCAGGTTGAGCGTTCAGCTGGTTCACCACCAGTCATTCGCGTCAATGGTTATTACCTGATGACCGTCACTTCCCAGGACGCGAACCAGCTACAGGTAAATACCCCCTCAGCGGCGGCAGATTTAATCGCCCAAACGTTGGACGACGAATTCAATGAGGCAAGAAACGAGCGACGATCCGAATTTTTAATCCGCCAGGGTGCAATTGCTGGTGCAACTGGTTTGGGGATGATTGTATTGAGTTGGGGAGTGTATAGCTGGCAGCGGCGCTCAAGAAGGTACCCACTACAGCCGCCGCTTCCAACCTCAGCAGAAGCTAAACCTATTACAACACAGCTGACTGAACAGCAACATCAACATCTTAAAGAAGTCAAACGGCGACTTTCTCAGCTAGGTCAAGCAACGATTTGGGGCGGTGGAACTTTCTTCATACTGGGTCTGTTTCCCTATACGCGACCGTTTCAGATCCTCATTATCTCAGCGGCGCAAATTCCTTTGAGCTTAGGTGTTGTGGTACTGGGAACTTATGTGGCAGTACGTCTAAGCTATGCCCTGATTGACCGCTTTACCACTGCTTTTATCAACAGTAGTGCATTACTAACTCCACAAACGTCGGAACGTCTACAGTTGCGAGTTTCTACAATTTCTGGCGTTTCCAAAGGTATTGTGACCGTTGTCTGGGTGGGAGTTGGCATCCTGCTATCCCTGACGACGCTGGGTATAAATATTGGTCCGTTGCTAGCTGGTGCCGGTTTGGTTGGTGTTGCCGTATCGCTTGCCTCGCAAAACTTAATTAAAGATGCGATCAACGGCTTTCTGATTATCATGGAAGACCAGTACGCTTTGGGCGATGTCATTAACGTGGGAGATGTGGGAGGTTTGGTAGAAAATCTAAATCTGCGGATGACTCAACTGCGGGATGCCGAAGGACGGCTAATCACAATCCCCAACAGCGAAATCAAAATAGTTGCGAATCTTTCTAGTCGCTGGTCACGCGCTGATCTAACTATCCCAGTCGCCTATCAAACCAATATTGACCAAGCTTTAAAGTTGATTGAAACTGTCGCCTTAGAGATGGACCAAGACCCAAAATGGCAAAATCCAATTTTGGAAACCCCCCAAGTTTTAGGAATAGATAATTTTGGCGACAGAGGTTTGATTATCCGCGTCTGGATTAAGACACAGCCCCTTAAGCAATGGGAAGTCGCACGGGAGTATCGCCGTCGTCTGAAAGTCGCCTTCGACCATGCCGGAATTTCCATTCCTTTGCCTCAACAATCGATTTGGGTAAACGATTTTCAAATGCAGACACCTCCACTTGATGGCAACGGGAATTCGTCAATAGTCAAACAAACGGATCATAGGGCGTCTACACATTAAGGGATTTCCAACAAATAAATTATCCATTTTATCGCACCAGCGCCCTTCTCCGGCAGGAGAAGGGTGTTGTGCCGGACTGCTTGCCCTAAAGTAAAGGATGAGCAAGTGATTAGCAAACAACCATTTCCGCGATCGCACAGTGCATATTGGGAAAATGACAGAACTTGGGAATGTATTATGGAAATTATCCCAAGGTAGCTGCGATGACGGAATTAACCGCCGAACCAAAGCAAACTTACGGGTTAATTGTAGGTATTGAAAAATACCACGAATCAACTTGGAATGTCAAAGGCGGGGAACCGATCAACGATGCCCTTAAGTTCGCTGAGTGGCTGTGTCAAAAGCAGCGCGTGCCTCAAGGAAATATTTGGTTGTGTTTGTCTCCACTAGAGGAAAATCAGGAACAGGTGGATCAATGTAAATTACTAGTAGCAGAAGCTACCTTGCAAACTCTTGATAATATCATTAATAATTTACTTCTGCGAAAGTCAGGAGATTTACTTTATATTTTTTGGGCGGGGCATGGTCTTTTATAAAGTAAATATGAAGTAGGGTGTGTTACGGCTATGTAAGGATTTGAGCGTCTTGTGAGAGTAGGAATAAGCCGTAACGCACCACGCTTATGCGCTGCCGTACTCTGGCTTGAACGCACCCTTGTATCTTAGAAGAAGTGGTAGACCGTCGCACCCTAGGTCATTAAAGCGACCGAGGGCGAGTTCGGCGTACTTGACCGTGTGCTAAATATTAACGTGTTCAAAATAATCTTAAATAGCTTAAACTCTTTCTAGATAAGCATCAGCGCTTTTTGGCACGGGATAAGACTAGGTTGTTAATTACACCGTAGGTGAGAAAAGAAGTGAAAACATACATAGGGTCGAAATCACCACTTCATATTGATCAACTCCGATACCCGTAACCCGTGACGGTACATCATATATAAGTGTTATTTCTGAGCAGTACCCTGCGCCTGTACTCCCTACTCCTCATCTCCCAAATGCGGTACATCTGTACTATAATAGATATAGCGTTCACGAAGCCTAAGTTAGTGCAAAACAGGTGGGTGACAGCGTTCCGGAGATGCGTTTAACGGTTTGTCCTATGATTAAGCACTATATTCTCAGCCTCAATCCGACTGCCAAGCATGAATGGGATCGGTGTATTCTACGTGACCCACTGACCGCTAAACGCCCAGAGATTGCCAAATTAGTTGCCGAAGCGGTTGGTGCGGATACAGGCAGTTATTTAGTCAGTGTAAATATTGAAGTCCAAGTGTTGGAAGAAGCTGCGGTACCACAAGCCGAACAGCTTTCCTTAAATATTGGAGAGGTGACGATCCAACCTGCTCAACTCAGGGAAGTGGCTTAGGGATTTCCAAGAAATAAATTATCCATCTTGTGGGGGAGCCAGCGCTCTTGGTAGGGTTTCCCGACAGCAGGCGACTGGCGTTGGGCGTCCCCGCCCGCCCAGTTTATAGGACGGGCTGTCCGGCCCATCCCACAAGAAAAAGTTGGATATTTTTTTATTTGGAAGTCCCTTAGAACAGGACAAGAGAACAACGAGGAAATGGAGGACAAGGGAGAATTTTGACTTCCTCATCTCTCACTCCGGTACTAGAATATGTCATTTTATTTAAGAGGAATAAGTTATTTTGATGACGCAACTCAATCATTATCCAGCTGCGATCGCTCAAGCTGCCCAAAGAGTAAACGAAATAGACTCCCAGTTAATGGCAGTTCAGCACCAGATTAACCGATTTGAAGGCAATGCGGATCGCAGCGCCGCTTTTGATATCGATTTGAAAAATGATGCTCAACGTAAAGCTCGTCGCTTTGAAGTGCTACTTGTCAATCAAGAATACCAAAAAGCAATGGACACCCTGATACAATTAACTACCGAAAAGGCAAATGCTGTTGCTCATGTAGAATATCTGCGTAACCAGTTTAGTGTGGCTAAGCTGCAAGCAAGACTAGCAATAGCTCAACAACTCACAGATTTTGAATCGCGTGAATTAGTAGGTTTGTAATCAGCGCTAAGTGCGTAGACACATATCTTGCACCCAACAAGAGCCAGAGGCTCTAATATCTCGTTACCAGGTTAAACCTGGTAACGAGCGTTTGGAGCCTTTGACGACTCACTGTTGCAATTGCAAGATCTCAGTAGACACATTTTATATTTCGTAGTGAGGAATGCGCGTCCTCTTCCACCAAAGCAAGGACTAAAGTCCTTACTACAAACAAAGTCATAGCTTGTTTAACAGTTTAGCAATTTGCTGATTAATAGCTGTGACATCAAAACGTTGGCGGGCGATCGCCTGTGCATTCTCAGCTATATTTGCCGTCTTTTCTGGTTCTTGGAGACAGGTGGTAATCACTTGCGCCAATTCATCAGGCTTTGCTGGTGTCACTAAAAAACCATTGACACCATGTTCTACTAATTCAATTGCACCGCCAGCTTTCGCCGCAACCACAGGTGTTCCGCAAAGCATACCCTCTACAATTACCCTACCAAACGGCTCTGCAGCAGTTGAGGTATGTGCAACTAAGTCACAAGCTGACATCAGCAATGGAATATCTGAACGAAATCCTAAAAATTTTACTCGATTTTCCAGTCCCAGCGCTGTCACCTGTTGATGTAAATGCTGGACATATTCTTGTTCTCCAAAAAGTGCATCACCAACTAAGATTGCTGTGACATCAAGAGGAGATTTTGCCAGTGCTTCTATGAGTATGTGCTGTCCTTTCCAAGGTGCGAGACGGCTAAAATGTCCAACGACAAATTGTCCGTCTATCCCCAGTTGTTGTCTGATTTGCCTGACATCGGACTCTTGGCTTTGATAATTTTTCGTATCAAAGCCGTTGTAAACGACTTTCGTGATGTCTGGGCGTCCTCCCGCTGCTAAAAAGGCTGCTTGGCTTGCTTGGGAATTGGCAATGACTAATGATGCAAAACGATTGGCGCAAGTTACTGCAATCGAACGGTTGGTTTTGCTAAAGTGCTCTGGGGAAAGAATATCATGCAAATGATAGACCAAAGGACGACGGCTGAAAAAACTCGCCAGTGCGCCAACAACTAATGCTTTTTGCGTGTTCGCGTAAATTAAATCGAATTCTCTTGCTTGTTGCACGACTTTAGCAATTAAAGGTATAAGTTGACCTAAACTGCCTAATCCTTGTGCCAAGCTGCTTTCTTTGCGAACTTCTATTGCTTGAGTGGTGAGAACTTGAACTGGAATGTGATTCTGTTGTAGTAAATTTCTAAAAGAACCTTCAGCAAATAATCCCACTAAACACCTATCTTTATAGGGTTTGGCGATATCTATTAAACATAGTTCAGCCCCGCCTGGTTTACCGCTTTGGTCTAGGAAGAAAATTTTCATAGGGCTTAAGATCGGATAATAATTTATACTAAGTTTAAGTGCTACAAGAATTCGTAATTCGGAATGAAAATTTCAATTACGAATTACGAAACAGGAATTAGACAGGGAAATATCTGTATTTAATACAACCCTGGATTTGACCAATATGCCATGCCAGATGTCTTAAGGCTCCAGCTAAGCTTGCTTTGTCACGGATTTTCAAACGCAAAACATCCAAACACAAGTTTAAAGCTGTTTTCACCCAGATCTTCCATGACATGAGTTTAGGTAAACCGAATGAGCGATGCTTTTGATACAGTAATGGTTCGTAAAAACCAACACTCCACGAGCGGCTGCATCCGCCCATTATGCTTGTGCGAAATCGGTAATTAAGGATTGCGTCAGGGACTTCATGCAGTTTTGCTCCTGTTTGTTGAACCCTCCAGCAGTAATCAATGTCTTCAATCGCCAGAAAGGTTTCATCAAAGCCACCTACAGCTTCATGTACTGAACGTTTGATGCCGATGTTATTACCACCTACCACTGGCAAATATGGGTGATCGAAAGCAATTCCATCACCGTTTTCAACTCTGTAGCTTTTGACTAACCAAGGTTCATTGAGTTTCCAGTGTTGATTGCGACCAGCAACGAAGTCATACTTGGACAGCGCCTCGCCCATTGCTGCTACCCAACCAGGTGCAACTTCGTCGTCGGCGTCGCAAAAAGCCAAGGCTTCACCTTTGGCAACACTTGCACCAACATTACGGGCGTGAGCTGCTCCTTTCTTATCAGACGCATCGATTACGCGAAGCGATGGTATTTTTATACTATATTTTTGGGCGATAAGCCGGAGGCTTGACGCTTTGCGTATCGCCACTGTTTCATCACGAGAACCATTGTCAGCAACAATCACCTCCCAAAGCTGGTTCCACTGCTGATTTGCCAGTGCTTCCAGTTGCTTGGAGATTGTATCGGCTGCATTAAAAGAGGGAACAATCACACTTAACATCATGGCTGCAAAACCAGCATTACAACAATATTATACTTAGGCTAATAGAACACTCCGTACATCCTGCGCTATTTTGTTCCAATCGAAGTTGGCGACAGCATACTCACGACAGGCTTGTTGTGTAGGTGCTGGAATTTTTCCCAGTAGCACCTGTTCTAATCTTTCTGCAATGGCTGGGACTTCTATTGAGGACGTAATTAAACCCGGTGAGAATGGTTCTAAAATTTCTGGCATTCCTCCAACGGGAGTACACACAACAGGAGTACCGCAAGCTAAGGATTCTACTATTGCCAATCCAAATCCTTCAAAAGACTGACTGGGCATAACACTCAAGTCAGCCGCTTGGTAAGCAACAGGTAACAAATCGTCTGGTAGGAACCCTAAAAATTTAACATGATTGCTGAGTCCTAACTCAGTTGCCTGCTGTTGTAGTGTAGCTTGTAGTGGTCCACGTCCTGCTATCGCCAGCAAAACATCTGGAATGTTCGGTTTAATGATAGCCAAGGCTGACAACAATTTGTCAACTCCCACTCGATTGACCAGACGCCGGGCGGTGAATAAAATTGGGCGGTCTTGCGGCCAATCTAGTTTTGCGCGAGCTTCATGAAGTGATAAATTAAGTTGAAACTGGCTAACATCAACTCCACCTGGAATTATGTGAATTTTGTTCCAAGGAATCTGATATTGTTCATGCAATACATTACCGAATGCTTTGCTCAGAACAATCAAGCGATCGCAGCGGTTATATGTTCTTTCTTCTATCAGCTTAGCTTTGAGCCAAAGACTTAGTTTCCTCTCAACGACTTCCTCTTGACTTTCATATGCCCAAGGGCCATGAAAGTTAAAGGTAATAGGCACTCCTTTTGGCAAAAGATCCAAAATTGGAAAGCTGTATAATGCAAAATGTAAATTAATGGCATCAGGTTTCGCACCTCTTGTTTTTTGAAAGTTAGTACGGATGCTCCACAACCGTTTCCAAATGGCACTATCTGCCGATGCCAAGTTAGTCAGTTTTATCGGCAAATTTGGTTCCCCTTCTGGTAAACCAACTCCACATAATTCAACTTGGTCTTGATTTGCTGCCAATTTCTGGGTCAATTCATAAATATACCGTTCCAATCCTCCAGGCGTTTTAGGAAACCAGCCTAGTCCCAAACAGAGAATAGACGCAGATTTTGAAGCAGCGTTTTTTGTTCTCTTCCACTTATGTTTCTCCAAGTAATGCTTGTCTGTGTATCTCGTTGTCATTTACTTTTTAACGCCTTTTTTTGATTTCAGCACGATTATTTATTGATGCCGACAATAGATATATTCTGTTAATGAATATCTAATCAGAACTTTTTCCTACAACTATAGATAGATGTTTATTATCATTTTCTATCTATAGGTAAACAAATTATCATATAAAGATATAAATTTGGTATTTTTATAAAATCCTTAATTATACATTTTTTAAACAAAATATTTGAAGGGCAATTTGTAAGATCAGTATAAAGTTGTAAATACGCAAAAATATTTTTTACACTCAGAAGCTATCACCGAAAAAGTACTTTGCTGCTAAGAACGCTGTTGTACAGAAAGGTTTTGTAAAGGTTTTTTTAAATGGCGTCGGGAAAACCCCTGCTATTTACCTTGGAATACACCTCTTGCATAAATATTATTTTGTCTCGCCCAGAGGCGAGGCAGCGCCGTGGTGAGCCAGCGCAGCAGTCCTTGTTTCCCTCATGTGCCACTTCCGTGCGGGGGTTCCCCCGCCCTTGGAAAGTGGCGTCAGGCGACTGGCGTTGGTTTCCCTCCGGGAGAAACTCCGGTGCGAATGATGCTGAGTAAGCGCGCTGCAGTCCTTGTTTCTTACGCCTAGGCGACTGCCGTAAGCAAAGAAAACGCTCTCCGCAGGAGATACCCGATAGCCGTAAGGCGTGGCCGTTCCCACTAGGGCTTTCCCGCGCCTAGGCGACTGGTGAGTCCAGTCCTGTTAGCGTTAGCGTGGCACGTAGGGCGTTAGCCCGTGTCTCAGGCAACTGCCATAGGCGGGTTTCCCGCGCCCTGGGAACTGGCGTAAGCAAAGAAGGCGCTCTTTGGAGGAGATACCCGTGCCTCTTGCTCCCTTCGGGAGAGCTTCGCGCTCCAGAGGAGCTGAGTGCAATCATCCACACGCTTCGCGAACGCCCAAGCCGCGTGCCGCAGGCATAGGGCGTCGCAAAGAAGAACACAAAGAAAACGAATGAGTGCAAGAAGTCTAATGAAAGACTCCTCGACACCGGTGAGTGTTAAGTCTGACTATTAGCTATAATTTGCTTCAACTATCAACGATCAATCTTCCGTAGTTTAGGAATACTGATGAAATAAAAAAATAGTTGGACAAAGGTTATTTCGTATGAATTTTTACTTTTTATTTAAAATAGAGGTTGCAAATATAATCTAGAATATGTGTTACCAAAAGTAACTGTGTAAAAGTAAAAATTTAGTGTTTTCCTGATAAAGTTTTTGTAAAAATATAGATGAAACTCGGAAATTGTAGCTTATGTATGATATTTCAACATATAAAAGATGTTTTAACATAGTTTGAAGTAAAACAAATGAGTTGAGTAGAATTAATGAGAATTATTTGAAAAAGTTGCTTTTTGATGAAAGCAAAGATTGAAGACTGACATTAACAGAGAGATAAGATATAATTTGATTTTTCCATGTAACTGTAAAATTTTTCAATGATTATTATGAACCATAAGTGGGAATTTTAATTATTTCTATCTAGAATTGCCACCCAATAGTGCAAAAGTACTATATTTTTTCATGTAGCTATACTCTGCTGTCTTAGAGGATGTTTAAAAGGGACTAGGGATTGGGGATCCTTGGATTGGGGTAGTGGTATATCAAACGAAAAATTATGTCCGGGGCAATAAAGACCTAAACATATTTTGGGGCATTTTCCCAGCCGCTAGTCCCCAATCACGAGACAGGGAGCGTGCCTTCCTGAGCTAGTACTGCAGGAGGGTTTCCCTCCGTAGGTATCTGGCGTCCCCCACCATACGTACTCGTTGGTGGGGGACTCCGTGGCCTCACCAGTTAAAAATGAGGTTGGAGAAGCAATCAACAATTTTGTCACTTTATGAAAAATAGATTAATTTCCAAGTTGGTTAAGTTCTACGAAAAACTACGAAATAATGGTCATTTACGACGAGGAAAAACTGCAAAATTTGTCCTCGTTGTAATTGCTGTAATAACTATTGCATTGTACTTTGCTATGAGATCTGCACCTGCCACAAACGCCTACACAACATCTTGGATAGGTAATACTTATGGTGGTGGTAGCAAATGGGTGCAGAATTATGTAGAGGGAATGTATGTTGGTCCTGATGGTACGGTCTACACCAACAGCACTTGGGATGAAGCAGGAAGAGAAGCAGGAATATATAAAGACGGTGATGTTCTTGGTCCTGAGTCTGATCTTCATGGTTGGAGCCGTGGAGGTGGCAAAGCCATAACAGCAAATAGTAAGTACATTTACCTTGCTATGGTGCAGGGATCAATGGGCAAGATAAACGAGGATTACCCACCAGAAAAAACATCTTGGTACTGTGTCAGACGCTATAACTTGTCTGGAAAGCCTGCGGGTTTTCCTGGAGGGCGTGGCTATGACAAAAGTATGTTGATTGTCAGCACGAAAAACCCAGTTACGGGATTAGCAACTGTAGGAAATCAGTTGTATGTGAGTATTGCTAAGGCAAATCGCATCTCGGTCTATAACACTGAGACAATGGGGGAAGTACGCAATTTTTCTGTTTCCAGCCCAGGACAGATAACAATTGATAAACAGGAAAATCTATGGATAATACAAGGCAAAAATGGCAGTACTCCTGCTCAGATTTTGCATTATTCAGCAGAAGGTAAGCGCCTGCCTAAGGTGATTGCAGATGTTGTTGACCCGAGTGCGATCGCGATCGATAATCAAGGCAGACTTTTGGTAGCAGAAAATGGACCTCGTCAGCAAGTACTGATTTACAACATTGCAGGCAAACCGAAACAGGTGGGAACATTCGGTATTGAGCGTGGCATTTTTGCAGGTGTTCCTGGTGAAGTTGGAGATTTGAAATTTTACGGCATAAGCGGCGTGGGTACAGATGCAGCAGGTAATATCTATGTGAATAGTAATGGTTTTCATAATGCAGGAACCGACTTAAGAAAGTTTTTGCCATCAGGAAAGCTGCAGTGGCGCTTACTGGGTTTGCATTTTGTGGATAACGCTGATACAGATCCTCAAAGTGATGGGGTGGACGTATACACTAAGCACGAATACTTCGACATGGATTACAAAAAAGCACCTGGTAAGCAATGGAATTACAAGGCGTACACTCTAAATCCTTTTAAATACCCTCAAGATCCACGCTTGCATACATCGCCGACTTCAGTCTTCTTCCGGCGCATCCAGGGGAAACCCTTCATGTATCTCATAGATATGTATGAAAGCTTTATGCAAATTTATCGTTTCAATCCAACCACGGACGGTAAAGTTGCTATACCATCTGCAATGTTTTTTGGCACAGTTCTCAAGGATGGTAAAGTTGGAAGTTGGCCGCCGAATCAACCGCAGGAACAAAAGGATTGGATCTGGCGGGATAGCAACGGCAACGGTGCCTTTGATAAGGATGAGTATAACATCAGGGATACAGATGATTATCCCTATGTTGGCGGATGGTGGGTAGATAGCAAAGGCGACGTATGGAAAACGTTGCGAACTGAAGAAGGTATCCGGCATTTTCCTTTACAAGGACTAGATGCTAAGGGCAACCCCATTTACTCCTACAGTTCGATGAAAAAGGATAAAACTCCTAGCCTATTTACGGATGTGCGACGGATTGAGTATTTCCCCGAAACAGACACCATGTATTTATCAGGCTTTACCAAAGAGCATCCTGCGGTTGAAGATGATTCTGGAGTCGTTGGATCTGAAATTGTACGTTATGACAACTGGAGTCGCGGAAATCGCACTCCCCGGTGGCGAACGGTCATTCCCCATGACACCACTGGAAAGCGCGAAGTGCTTACAGCCGCGATGAGTGTGGCGGGAGATTATGTATTCGCTGTAACAGTGAAAACGTCAGAAGTGCACGTCTATAATGCAGCGACAGGAAAGCAAGTACAAAAGTTAAAACCTGGTCCAGAAGTGGCTGGTGAAAGTGGCTGGATTGATATACCCTACGGTATCCGTGCTTTTCGCCGCTCAAATGGAGAGTACCTGGTATTTGTTGAGGAAGATTGGAAAGGAAAGGTGATTGTGTATCGGTTACCCAGATAAGCGCATATATCAATACAGTTCAGTTAAAGATTGTTGATGATAGCGTAAGCGCAGTGTGTCTGGAAGGTGCCATAGATTGCACACCTGTAGAACTTTCAGATGCACTGACTTTTCACGTCATCTGGAAAAACCAACAAAGGAACCTAACCCCCAGCCCCCAACCCTACAGCGCTTTCGTGTAAGGTGGGCATTGCTCACCCTCCGGGTATGCCTTGCCTGCCTTGCGCTTTGCGCTTACACCCGTCGCTTGGGTCGGGAAACAAGGACTGCATAGTACCGCTTCACCGCAACAGACTGCTTACCAATATCTCAAATGTCCATTACGCAAGCTTTTAGGGGCAAGAAACACCCTAAGATTTGTGGTCTAATCATAAGAATAAGCGCTGTAGTAGGGAAGGGACTAAGGTAAAAGCCTCTGTCAGTAATAAAAGCTGCTCCTCTTCCCTCCCCTTTTAGGGCTATCCATTAGTCACATTTTTCTTTACAATCTTGAAATTTTTGTCTGGTATGCGTCTTGAACACTGGAATTGTAACATTACTTGACAAAATGACGCTTCTTCTTCTCGCCAAAACTAGGTTTTTATTGAGAATTAATGACGAACGAATCAGGGTTAGAAAAAACCTGAGTTATGGCTCTGGCAAATGTTGAGAAAGATCCGGGTAATGGATAGTCTTTTACGGGAGGGTTAGCCAGACGTGGAGAGAGGAATGGAAGCGAGGTTCTCCAGATAAGAGTGAAAACTAAGGCATACAACGTCTCTATATTGCTCAGCGCATAAATCCAAAAATACGTCAAAATACGTCAATTTTAAAGTTATCGTAAAAAATCTACACTGACAGTTGTTATAATTTTCTATACAGTGTAATATCGTTTTGCAATCACCACTGAACTTGTAGATATTCATGAAAAAGGTAAATAAAGATATTTTGAAGAAAGGAAATTAGTGGAAAAAAGAATTCCTAACTAATGATATTGTAAAATCAGTCAACTAACAAAATCTCAAAAATAATTTTGTTCAAATATTTTATTTCTCTTTGAACTAAAATTCGTTAAAATTCACCCAAGAAATTGCGTTTAAATGAGCATAAATCATTTGACCGTGAGATGAACAAAAACCAGCTGATCCATTCATAACTCAGGAGCGTTCTTATAAAGACGTCAATGCTTAACTGAGCAATTTTGTGTGTCTAAGCAGCCTCAAGTTGGTTTATTCAGCGGAATGCACGCCCGCTTTAAAACCCTTATTTTCTCCCGGCTGTTTGCGGTAGCTTCCGCCGCTCTAAACTTTGGCAGAGCGAGGGGAGGGCTGCAAGATGTGATTTGAAAAAATTATCTCACTTTTCAGTTAGGTCATGATTTTGTGTCATGACACAATAGTTGTATTGCGAGATTTTTCTGGCTTTAATTTCTTATTTTCTTGAGGGAAAAGTATAGAAAATTGTAATATTGACAACACTTTTTGCAATAAAATTATATTTCTTAAACTAAAGATCAACATCTCTTAAATAAGAACCTGTAAAACATAAGACATAATGACACTAGTACATGACGGCGGAAATAAAGCTACCCTTCGGGTTCAGCAGTCGCCTGCGGAGGGAAACCCTACCAAGAGCGCTGCTTCACCATTACAAACCAGCAAAAGAGTTACGGTATAAGTCTTTTGACTTTTGACTTTTGACTTCCGCCCTGCGGTACTAGAACACTAATTAAGGAATCTAACTTAGGTTGTTTCAACTATTCGCTAGTTGCAAATAAATGGTCAAAATCTCATTTTCCGCTCGTCACGGCTATGATGAGTGAATCGAGTTATAGAAGGTTTATTTATATTGTTATAAGTCAATGAAAAAAATATGAATACAAAACAACTCTTCCAATTTTTCCAAACAACAAAACCGCTGTCTATTCTGAAGATGCAGAATTTTGTGGGTGCTTACCGAGTCTTAATTCAATCGGTTCAAGACAAAAAAACAGAGCACTCGTCCGAAGGACGCGGTAACGCCTATAGCCTCCTAGTATTCTCAACTTGAAAGCCTGCTCCGTAGCTTTGTCAAGCCATTTTTGGGGTCTTATGAAATCCTTTTTAAAGCAGAATCCTAATAACTACCTGTAGTTTAAGATCCTGCATTTATCAGGGGTTGCTTCTATCAGTACCGAATTAATATCAACCATTTGCAACAAGCGACCACTGTGGAGATCATATAAATGCGTATACTACATCTGACAAACCACGTACAAGAGATTGGTAACGGTATCGTTAATGTGGCGGTAGACCTCGCCTGTATGCAAGCAAAAGATGGTCACGATGTCGCTGTAGCCTCCTCTGGAGGAGAATATGAGGCATTACTAGAATCTTATGGAATCAGACACTTTGATCTAAACCAGTCAAGAACACCGCTAAATATTATTAAAGCGGTATGGCGATATCGGAAAATTGTGGATGAGTTTAAACCGGATATTGTCCACGTGCATATGATGACGGGAGCAGTGCTAGCAGCAGTTCTCAGGTTTGGCTATAAATATAGTTTAATTGCGACAGTGCACAACGAATTCCAGCCTAGTGCGGTACTGATGGGCTTGGGTGAGCGAGTGATTGTCGTCAGTCAAGCGGTGGGAGAATCTATGGCACGGCGTGGTATCCCAAAACAAAAAATGCGGGTTGTATCCAATGGCACGTTAGGAAGTCCGCGCCAGCGCAGCATTAAAGAATACCAACCGCTCCCCCTACACCACCCTGCGATTGCAACAGTATCGGGGATGTATCGGCGTAAGGGAATCGGGGAATTAATAGATGCTTTTGTTGAAATTGCCGGCGATTTTCCTGATGCCCATTTGTACTTGGTAGGTAACGGACCTGATCGCGAGTCATTGGAAGAACAAGCGCGAAACACTCAAGCAGCTTCGCGCATTCATTTTGAGGGTTTCCAACCAGAACCAAAGAGATATCTACTAGCTACTGATATCTTCGTACTTGTTTCTCACAAAGATTCCTCACCCCTTGTGATTCCAGAAGCACGAGAAGCTGGTTGCGCGATCATTGGTTCAAACGTAGATGGTATACCTGAAGCCTTAGACGCTGGGAAAGCAGGCATTCTCGTACCAGCAAAAGATAGCCATACCTTAGCCGTAAATTTAAGGCAGTTGTTGAGCGATCGCGATCGCCTGCAATGGTGGAGGACTCAAGCATCTCAGAACCTAGAAAGGCTCAGTGCTACTCGCGTTCATAAAGAAACACTAGCTGTCTATAAAGAGTTAGTACCAGATAATACGCTCAATAATTATGAATATGCTAAAGCCAAGCTAATTCATAATTAACAAATTGAGCTAGAGATTAATTTATTCTTGATAACCCGTAATTCGTAATTGACAATCATACAGCAGTTTGCAAGTAAATGAGGTACACAACCTAGACTTCACGCGCCAGATATGAAGGCTGTTTTACTCCTGACGACTGACGAATGACGCGAATACTGCTGCTGTAGGTGTCAATTACGAATTACGAATGAAAATCACACTATTTTTCCCCAACTATTTTTCCCCAAATTAAATTTATGCATTTTATTGTCACTGGCGGAGCAGGCTTTATTGGTTCTCATCTGACTGAGCAGTTGTTATCAGAAGGTCACTCTGTGACTGTGATTGACAATTTGACGACTGGTAACTTACAAAACTTACCTGAACATTCTGGGTTAAAATTTCTGCACAAAAATATATTAGACTGTCACCCAGAAGATTTTTCTACACAGATTGATGGTATTGCTCATTTAGCAGCTACCCCATCGGTTACTGAATCATGGCTCAAGCCGCTGGAAGCGCACGATAATAATCTGTCTGCAACTCTAGCTGTGATTAAACTGTGTGACGCTTTAAAGATTCCTAAGCTAGTCTTTGCTAGCTCTGCTGCTGTATATGGTAACAAAACACCTCTATCAATTTCAGAACAACATCCTCCCGATCCCATCTCTCCTTATGGTTTGCAAAAATTGGTAAGCGAGCAATATGCTGCCCTTTTTACCAAACAATGTAACTTTTCATTTATTGGCTTACGCTTATTCAATGTATTTGGACCTCGACAAGTACCTGGTTCTCAATATTCTGGAGTGATTTCCATATTTGTTGATGCAATGCTCAAAGGTTTACCCATCAAAATTTATGGCGATGGTAGTCAGACAAGAGATTTTGTGTTTGTGAAAGATGTAGCGACTGCCTTTGCTAAAGCTTTAACGACTCCACTACCTGCTGGTTCAGCATTAAGTTGTAACATTGGCACAAGTAAATCAACTTCAATTCTTCAGCTTGTAAATATTATGAGAACTTATTTCCCCAAATGGGAACTAGAACCTAGCTTTGCACCTTCTCGTCCTGGAGATATTCAAGACTCGCAAGCGGATATATCCAAAGCATCATCAGTTTTAAATTTTGTACCTCAGTGGTCTGTAGAATCTGGTTTAAAAGTTTTAGTAGAATATTGTCAAAAACATAATTCATAAATCTCTTCATATATTTTTCACAAATAATTCTGATGAATACCCTTAAGAAGATTATCAAGGAACTACACTTTTCTCTAGTCAATAGTTTCCCAGTTTCTATAGCTAATAAGCTGCCATTAGGTGCGCTGACAAAAAAGGAAAGATGGTCTATTGGAATCTATACTGGCAGATCTCCTGTTGATTTCGATGCTCCTAAAGAGATAAAAAATCCTGTCTTGACACGCCGGAATGTATCAGATGTCAGGGCTGGGTTTGTTGCAGACCCTTTTATGATTAAAGTTGATAGCACCTGGTTCATGTTCTTTGAAGTGTTGAATCAACAGACACGTAGAGGAGAAATTGGGCTAGCAACGAGTGAGGATACAGTGAATTGGAAGTACGAACAAATTGTACTTGCTGAACCATTTCACTTATCTTATCCCTACGTTTTTGAGTGGATGAATGAATATTACATGATTCCGGAGAGCCATCAGGCAAACTCGATTCGATTGTACAAAGCATCCAAGTTTCCTACAGAATGGAGTTTTGTTGGAAATATCAAAAGCGGTGCGTCATTTTTAGACGCTTCTATCTTCCGTCACGCTGATAAATGGTGGTTATTTACGGAAACAAATCCTCAGCATAACTTTGACACTCTCCGTCTCTACTATGCTGATGAGTTGCTTGGTTCTTGGATAGAACACCCAAAAAGTCCAATTATTAGTGGTAATGCACACATTGCCAGACCAGGCGGTAGAGTTTTAGTGATGAATGATAAGATTATTCGCTACACTCAAGACTGTCAGCCAGACTACGGCACACAGTTGAGAGCATTTGAAATTACTGAGTTGACAACGACAAGTTATCAAGAACGAGAAATCGACCAAAACTTAGTGCTCCAACCTACTGGTGTTGGTTGGAACGGTGCTGGTATGCACCATATCGATCCTCACTTGATCCATGAAGAGCAATGGATTGCTTGCGTTGATGGGAGAGGCTGAATTTTAATAAAATATTAAAATTTCAAGACTTGCACCTCGTCGCCTACAGGCACCAATTCTTGGAAAAAAAAAGCCTGGTCGTGCAGGTTTTTTTTGTAGCTGCGGCATATCTGTTCAACCAAAAAATCAATGCTTGTCTGTATTTGCCTAGACCAAATTCAATTCTTACAATTTGCATAAGATCGTAAAAATTCATTCTATGATCTGAGCAAATACCTTTGCCAAATTGG
This sequence comes from Scytonema sp. PRP1, assembly GCF_036697665.2. Classification (NCBI taxonomy): domain Bacteria; kingdom Bacillati; phylum Cyanobacteriota; class Cyanophyceae; order Nostocales; family Scytonemataceae; genus Scytonema; species Scytonema sp. PRP1. The sequence continues at coordinate 30,347 of NZ_JBAHYJ020000120.1, forward strand.
CAAAAAATATCCGGATTGGTGGAATTATTTTTTGATTGATTATTTATAAGATAAATTAGTAGAAAATTAAAGCTAGATGCGAATTCTACATATTTTGAACCACGTCCAAGAAGTTGGTAATGGTATTGTCAATGTAGCCGTGGATTTAGCTTGTCTCCAAGCTAAAAATGGTCATAATGTGAGCATAGCATCTGCTGGTGGACAATATGAGGCATTACTTACCACATACAATGTAAAGCACTTCAATTTGGATCAAACAAGAACACCAATTAACATCATTAAAGCTGCTTGGCGTTATTGGAAAATCATCGAAGAGTTTCAACCAGATATCGTCCATGCCCATATGATGACTGGGATTGTGCTGGCAAAGATTTGGAAGACTTTCTCTACATATGCTCTCGTTTCCACAGTACACAACGAATTCCAGCGGAGTGCAGTGCTGATGGGTTTAGGCGATCGCGTTATAGCAGTCAGCCATGCGGTTGCTGAGTCTATGGCACGGCGTGGTATTGCACAAAACAAGTTAAGGGTGGTATCTAACGGGACTTTGGGGAGCGTTCGTATGCGAAAGCTTCAAGAGTACGTAGCGATGGAACTGCAAAGACCGGCAATTGCTACTGTAGCCGGAATGTACAAGCGCAAGGGTATTGGGGAGTTAATCGATGCTTTCGCACAAATTGGTGCTGATTTTCCAAACGCGCATCTCTACTTAGTGGGAGACGGTCCTGACCGAACTTTGTTTGAACAGCAGGCGCAAACTACACTCTTTGCTGACAGGATTCATTTTCTGGGCTTTCAAAAAGAGCCACAATCTTATATGCTGGGGTGTGACATATTTGTGCTGGCTTCACACCGTGACCCTTCTCCGCTTGTGATTCCAGAAGCCCGTGAAGCTGGCTGCGCGATCATAGCTTGCAATGTCGATGGGATACCAGAAGCTTTAGATGGTGGACAGGCGGGTATCCTGGTACCCCCAGCAAATAGCCAAGCGTTAGGGGAGGCTCTTAGGCAATTGCTAAGTACCCCCGACCTAATGCACCAGTGGAAGAACTTAGCACAACAAAACTTAGAGCGATTGAGTGTTGTGCGTGTCCATGAGCAAACCATCTCGGTGTATCGAGAGTTGACTGCCAAATGGCTTGAACTTAAGAAACACTTGGCACCGCAGAGCGAAGTGCGTTAACAAAGTTTTGAGCGTAACGCTGTGTGGAGAAATCAAGGGCGCGTTGCTGTGCGGCTATTGCAGCATTACGGGCAAATTCTTGATCGTTGAGGTAGCACAGAATCGCATCTGCCAGTGCATTAGCATCACCATAAGGTGTGAGCAGTCCGTTTACGCTGTCCGTAATGATCTCTGTTGGTCCTCCAGCATTGCCAGCAATTACGGGTTTGCCTAATGCCATCGCCTCAATAATCACAATCCCAAACGGCTCCTTATCCGAGGCATGAACAAATATATCCATTGCCTGCACCCACTCTGGGACGTTACTCTGCAAACCAGCTAAGATGACCTTATCCTGAAGTCCCAAAGCTGCTATTTTCTCTTTTAAAAAGTCTTCATAATCCGGTTCCAAATCATGCCTACCCCCGACCGCCAAACAATGGGCATCAGGATACTTCTGCAAAACTTTGGGCATTGCTTCTACAAGAACGTGGATTCCCTTCCAGCGCTGCAATCGTCCAACAATTCCAATTAAAGGTCCGTGCAATGGCAAACCTAGCTTGCGTCGGGCTTCAGCAGGAGAAGGCAAATTAGAAGAATTAAAGCGGTCTAGTGATACGCCAGGGTAGACCAAGGGTGTTGGTCTATGGGGCCAAATCCGTGCCTGTGCCTCCTTGCCATCCTTCGAGAGCGTCACAATGGCACGGGCTGGCACTAAAGTAGCAAGCCGCACCAACCAAGGCTGGTCATAAGGTACCTCCAGTTGGTACCATACAGAAGGCAAGCCCGCAAGCATCGCTGCAAGTCCTCCACAGATATGGGTGATCCACATCCAGTTGACAATCATATCTGCACGTTCGCGTCGGGCGATGAAAGCTATCCTGAGAACAGCAGCGATGAAACGGTGAACTTCGCGCAGGCGACCGCTTTCAACAACTCGCGTGTCAATACCGAGCGCTCTGACCTGTTCTACCATCGGACCATGTTCCAAAAATATTACCAACCACTCGACACCTACATTACGTCCCTGCTGCATCAAATCCCAAAGCATCATTTCACCGCCGCCTCGTAGTTCCGCTAGCGGCATAATTACAACAACTTTCACGTGTTACCTCCTTATTTGTTTGTATACGAATGTATTTGCAAAAAGGTTAGCTCAAAGAATTTCCCATACTAGCTTATGGGGCAATACGGTTGGTGATAAGCCTTTTTCTCTCCCCCGCGCAAGAACTGCAACCAAAGCACTTCCCTCAACAGACTCATAATGCACCCCGCAGTATGCCTCATGCCTTTCCTGAAGGGGCGCTCAGATCAGGACGCTGATATTGAGGTGGAATCTGATATTGCGCTGCACTCATTTCTTGATGCTGATAGTACTTATGTGCTGCCATGGTCATACCAAAAAATCCCCAAAGAATCATGCCTGCTATACTCAGCATTCCGCTACCGATAACGAGCTGAGAACAGGCAGATATACCAATGGCGCGGGCAGCACTGACAAAAGTATCGAACCGAGCCTCATTATATTTGCATACAGTGAAAATCATGAGAATGAGTCCACCTAAGTAAGGAAGACCTCCAACCCAGCCTAGCGTGAAGAATATATCTAAAATGCCGCTGTCTATGACAAATACTACTATTTGACCAGTTTTTTCATCGACTTTCCAGGTGTTTCCAAACCCATTGCCGAAAACATTAGACAGCGCAACACTCAAGTTTCTGTCATAGCTTCCAGATCTATCTTTGAAGCTGCCATCTTCTTCAAGATTGGAAAAACTTTCCAGTCGAGTCGCAACAACATCCGAAATTGGTTCTATAGTCGCTAATGGCACGACACATAATGCTATTGCCAATATGATGGTAATCAAACGCATTTGAATCTGTGCTTTGACCGAACCAAAAATCATAACTACCCCAAGTAACCAGCCCCCCCAGTTAGTACGTGCCTGGGTGAGTAGGAATGACAAATAGCCCACTGCTGAGGCGGGAAAATTTAAAGGTCCTTGGCGGGCTGTGAACAATAACAGCAAAGCAGCTTGCATCACAGCTCCAAATGGACCGACTGAGTGCATTGTGCTCCATACGCGCATACCAAAGGGTACCGGCTCTCCAGAACTGGTATTCATTTTTGATTCTATGAGCCAGACTCTGTCCCACTCAGGCGCTACCACAAATTGAAACACGCCGTAAGCTCCAGTAATCAATGCACACCACAAGAATGTGCGCTGAAGGTTCTCACGATAGGTAGGATAATCCCGCCAGCACATAAATAAATGGAAACCAAAAAGGATAGGAGATAGCCAATCCAGAAGACTGCGTACTACGGGGACAGGTGTGTTGTATATCAGTCCCACAAGCAAGCCATAAAACACCCCTACAAGAGCCAAAACAAAAGGTAAGCCTCCTTGGCGAGAGGCGCTGGGAAGGTATCTGAAGGTGGTTCCTATCGTAACGAATGTCACCAAATATGGTGCTATAAGCATCTGGCGTGTTATGTCCCAACCAGCACGCAAGTCAACCAAGCGGGCAATAAACGCTGAGACAAACCACATCCACCAGGTAAATCCTAAGTAAAGAACTGGATGCCTAAGGTATAAAAATATAGCTACTATAAAAGATGTTACAGGGAAGATGAGGCGCACCGTACTAGCACTTGCAAAATAGCAAGCTAGATTCAGCAATACAAAAGCGATGATGACTATCCAACCTTGGAGCGATCGCTGATCTGGTGAGTACTTTTCTTTAACAATAGGATTATATAGAATCTGTGTGGAACTCATGCGAATTCAATTTTTTAGTTTACTAACGGGTAACGGGTAAGGATTAGGGTCTAGGGGAGCCACTGCGCCCTTGGGGGTTTTCCCCGAGTCCTGCAACTGGGGTGAGTGAACGAGAGTAGGGGTTTTCCCCGAGGAGCGTGGTAGGCTGTTTCTTAAGAGTGTAGGGTGCAGTGTTTCCCTACACCCTGTAGAAAATTTAAAAATCAAAATTATCTTTTTGAATTTTGAATTTTGAATTTTGAATTTTGAATTGTCAAACCCTGCCCACTCGTTAGAATTAGCTTTTTAGCAGACTACTGTATCAATTCCTTTCAAGGATTAACATGTGCCTGCCATGCCTGCCAACGCCCACGGATGGAAGCTAGCCACTTTTGCCCTGCAAGCTTGCCTTCGCGGGGCAAAAGCCTAAGCCATTGTACGAACCCCAAACTATCCCGTGTGCCAACTAATATAGCCCAAAGTAAAAAAAATACACGCCTTATAGGTGGCAGATGCTCAAGTAACACAAGCGTTTCATTATGAACTAAATTTATCCAAGCGATTTCATTAAAACTATTGCGTTGGTCTTCATCAAAACGCTGTGCTGGATAATGGTCTACGGCTACGGCCGGATCGTAAATCATCTTCCAACCCGCCCGCTTTAAAGCTAGGGTAAATGCCATTTCAAAGTGTACCTGCGCTCCCGTACCTCGCATCCGCTCATCAAAGCGCAATCCGCCAATGGCGCTGGTACGAAAACTCATGTTGACTCCCTTGAGGACATCAACTTCGCGGGGTTCTCCTACTCCCAAGTGATGGTTGCCAATCACTCGCCCAAACCACTGCAGTTCACCTACGACCTCGCACGAGTCATCTAACAGCTTGTCACCTTGGTGTATCCAGTCGCGTCCGCCGACTCCGCCGATGCGAGTGTCTGACATGAAATGAGCACTGATGCGTTCTAACCAATCAGGGCGGGGTGCTGCATCATCATCAGTAATTGAAACTGTATCTCCCTCAACCGCTTCGAGTCCAGCGTTAAGAGCTGCGACCACTCCCCCAACAGTCACTTTCACAGTATGCAGTGGCAGTTTGCTTTCTTGAAATCCTTCGAGAAACTGCCAAGTATCAGCGTCTATATCCCGTACAACCACTATCACCTGAAAAGGTGGTTTAGTTTGCTCAAGTAGCCCCTGTAGGCAACGTGATAGGTCTTGAGGACGACGATAAGTCGGTATGAGAACGGTGTTCCTCATTCTTGCTTAACTCCTCAAACAGATCCACATAGGTTTTTGCCATAGTATTCCAGCTATATTGTTCAGCAATGGCGCGAGCAGCTTTACCCATTTGGTTCATGAGACTACGGTCATTAACCAAAGACAACAGTGCCCCTGCCAAAGCATCGGTGTCGTCCGAGTCAGACAAGACAACCCCGCATTCTGCTGTTACCAATTCTGCCCCTCCTGTTGCCGTTGCAGTAATGACGGGAAGCCCAGACGCGAGGGCTTCCAATAGGACTAGGGTACAAGCTTCGTAACGGGAGGGAAACACGAATAAATCAGCTGAGCGCATAATCTGGGGTATATCACGTCGATACCCTAGAAAATGAACTCGCTCATTCAATTTCAATGATTCTGCCATCTGTGGGAACGGGCTACCTTCAGTACTTCCCACAACGGCTAGATGTAAATTCGGTACTTTTGTCAGAGCACGCAGTACGGTATCTAAATTTTTCCTGGGCGTACGAATGTCCCCGGCAAACAGCGCTAAAGTTACATTTTCAGGCAACCCTAGTGTTTGACGATTCACTATACCAGGAGAAAACTCTTCTAAGTCAACTCCATTAACAATGACTTGAATTCGAGAACGGGGTACGCCAATACTTTCCAATTCTTGGGCGACTTTTTCGGATACCGCAACCACAATGTTCGCTTTTTGGAAAGCTTGTTTCTCCCAAAAGGCGTTTAATGCTGTATACAGCCACTGGTAAAAACCGTAGAAATCTCGGCGGATACGGGAAATGTGTGCAGGCGATCGCAGCCAAGAACTGTGGACAAAATGTACAGCATTTACATCCGATGCTGCTTTTGTAATTGCTCCATTAACTTTGACCAAATCAACTTGGGAGCGATGTTTCCGCAACCAATCCGCACTTTTTTGCGAAAATATGAAATTCCGAAAAAATTCGCTTGGTAAGCTATTGACTGAAATAGAAATCCAGTCCACTTGGTTACTTTGTTGCAATTCTGGTGCTATTTCACTTGCCAATAAGGTAAGCTCATGACCTCGGCGAATTGCTTCCTTAGCAACCTCATAATTCACTCGTCCCTGTCCATCACCCTTTTTTACCTGGTGAGTCACAATACATAATTTCACGCACCACCTTCCTTGTTTATTTATTACTTAAATGTTATGTTCAAAGGTTACGCTTTCTACGCCATTATTTCATTCATACTTTTAGCAATTTATTGACTAGCGGTCGTGGGCTGAAACTCAAAGTCAATGCTGCTATAGTTCTTAAATTAAACTTTTGTTCACAAAGCGCTCGCCAAAGATAAGGACGTGCTTGAGCTTGAATTGTTTCTTGAGAACGCAGTAAACCTAGAGCTAAAGTTGTATGAGCCTCTAACCATTTCTGCTTAAAATACGGCTTATACTTGTTAAGGCTTTCATCTGACATAAACTTTTCGTAGCAAAACATTTCCGCTTTTCCTTTGCGGATTTTTGCCTGAACATCTCGACCACCACTGCGATTTGTGTCTGTTTGGTCATGGGCGCGATAGCGTGTCAATCTTTCTGGATGATAGTAAGCTCCATGACCGGAACGGGAACATAAATATGCTAAATATAAATCCCACATACCACCTACTTCTTGTGGAATACTATCCCAATCAACAAACTCGTTACGAATTAAACAAGCTGCTGCGGTGGGTACAGACTTATGTACTACAGCAATTTCATAAAAAGGTTGATGAACTCCTTGCTTGAGGGACTTACGTTTGTATGCTCTTGTATATTCTTCAGTAGCTGCATAATCAATTTTGCTCTGTGCATCCATAATATATTGGTCACAGAAAGCTAAAATGGCATCTGGATTTTCTTCCAAAGGGGGAACAAGTTTTTCTAAAAAATCCTTGTTCCACATATCATCATCATGCAGACTGGCAACGTATTTGCCCTGCGCCATCTTAAAGGCGTTCATCTGATTGGGAAACATCCCAACATTTTTTGTATGTCTAAAAAATCGGATGCGTGAATCACCAAAAGATTTAACGAGCGTTTCGGGACTTTCTGGACTGCAATTATCTGAAACAATAATTTCAATATTTTGATAAGTTTGTTTCACAGCACTATCAATTGCTTGCTTCAGATAATCTGGTCTATTATAAGTTGGGATTATAACGCTTACTAAAGGCTGTTGTGAGCTATGACTGTGTAACATATCTAAAAAGTCCTTTAATTTTATAATATAAATAGTGTCCTATCTATGGTTGGAGACAGAAACAGCCTAATTGGCTTGATAATATTATCTAACTAAATGTTTTCAAAGGGAAATTTAGATATTGTGTTTTCATAAATTTTTTGTAAATGTTTGACGTGAATATCCATTGTGAATTCTTGCAGAAACAAAGCATAACCTTGTTCGCCCATGCGTCGGCATTTTTCATAATCGCTAGACAAATCAGTAATCGCTTCAGCCAGCATCTTAATATCATTGGCTGGCACAAGAATACCCGTTTCCCCATCTCGTAAATATTCTGGAATGCCTCCGACTGCGGCAGCAATGACAGGTCGATAGTGAGTATAACCTTCCAGAGTGACAAGACCAGCCGGTTCAGGCCAGATACTGGGGAAGATAACAGTAAAACACTGTTCGTAAAGTTGATTTAATTTCTCGCTATTACACCAGCCATGCCAAGTGATACGGTTGTTTATCCCTAGCTTGTGAGCTAATTGTTCCAATCGGGGTTGATCCCAACCCTCACCTGCAATATCAAGTTGAATTTGCGGATCTGTATGTACTAAGGTTTTGAGCAGCCATTCCAGTCCTTTATCAGGAACTATTCGCCCAACAAATAAAATTCGATGATTTTTGTGTGTTTCTAAACTCAAAGGTGCAGTCACCATTTGCGGTGCGGAAATACCACAGCGTAGCGTTACAGTTTTTTGAGGCGGTACTCCGTTTTTAATCAACTGTCGCCGTACGTAGTCACTATTAGCAATAAAAGTTACTGGATACTTTTGTGTGACATTGAGTAGCCGATGAGTGCCTTGTAATTCTTTCATCACTCTTTTGGGTTTGCGGCTCCCACAGCCATCTATTATTTTGCCCCAGAGACATCCTAAATAAGAGAGATTACGATCACAAATGACGCCTTGTCCTGGTAAATATTTTGTCCCACTAGCACAGTAAAGTGAGTGATTGTGAACGGTAAAGACAGTGGGACATTCTCCTGTAACTTGCAATAGTAAGTCTGGACTGTGGATGTGTAGCAATTTAAATCGGCTTTGATCTAGTTCTTTGAGCGATTTAATTACAAAGTCACTCACATCAGGTTGCCGATTTTGAATCAGAGAAGTTAGATAAGTTTCCGCTCCTCCGTTCCCATTTACTCTAAAGCTAGAGCAGTGATACATTAACTTATGATCAAACTGGGGCTGCTGCAAGTTTTCTGCTCTTACCTCCGCATCAGTTATTAACTTTGACATGGCTCCTCCACCTTATTTTCCAGTTTTTACAAGTCTATTCCTTAGAGAACTTTCTACACGGTTGCAGGTGCGTTCTTACTATCGACACATCCGGTTGTTATTTAGTTGTCATCGCTATCAATTCTTAATTGAGTTGATGCTGCATCTGGTGATATTTCCAAAGCTTGCCCTTTAGCTCAAGCAACTCTTGATACCCGCCCTGTTCTACAATCTGTCCCTGTTCGAGTACGACGACTTTATCTGCCCGGACTATTGTGGATAAGCGGTGAGCGATCACAATCACCGTTCGTCCTACAGAAAGCTTTTCTATAGACTCTTGAATAAGTCGTTCTGACACAGTATCAAGAGCACTTGTTGCTTCATCCAAAATCAGAATTTCTGGATCTCGCAGCAAAGCGCGAGCAATTGCAATTCGCTGACGCTGACCACCAGAAAGTCTTACACCTCTATCTCCAAGTTGAGTGTCGAAACCTTCGGGCATTTCTTGGACAAATTCCAAAGCATTCGCGAGTCGAGCTGCTGCGTAAACTTCCTCATCTGTTGCTCCTTCCGATCCATAGGCAATATTGTTACGGACAGAAGTGTTGAAAATAAAGGTATCTTGGCTGACCACGGCAATCTTCCGGCGCAGCGAGTGGATTTCAATATCCCGCAAATCAACGCCATCAATAAAAACATGACCCTGTGTGGCATCGTAAAATCGCGGAATCAAATCCGCCAATGTTGTTTTACCAGCCCCCGAAGCGCCCACCAGTGCTGTCATCCTGCCTCGTTCAATCATCAGCGTGATGTTACTAAGTACCAAATTTTCGCTGTCGTAACCAAAATCAACAGACACAAAGTCGATTGAACGTTTTAAGCCAGGAAATTCGATATGTCCGTTGCGGAAATACTGTTGCTCATCAATTGCCAAAAGTTTTTTAACGACTTCCGACGAGCCGTACATTGTACTGATATGCGCCGCCACACCATTAATATCTTGAATAATTGGTACGAGGCGAAAGAGAACGAAGAAAAACGCTAATAAAGGACCTACTAGTAGTGTTCCGTTAGTTACAAAACCCGTAAATGCCAGAACAATCATTGCCACGAGTACTGTGGTCGCTAACGCCTCTGCAAATGGCTTGACAACCATCCATACCAAGGCAATTTTCTTTGAAGCCGCGAAAAGATTGAAGCTGGCATTATAATAACGTTTACGTTCAAAATCTTGAGTGGAAAACGCCTGAACTGTACGAATTCCATTGATGAATTCTACGGCTATTGAAGTAAAACTATTGTTGGCTTTCGTTACGTCAAAACTCGCCTCCCGCACGCGACCATTTAATGTAGATAAGCCCACTCCTAACAAAGTGAACAGCATCAATGAAATGATAGATAGCTGCCAAGATATCAAGAACATTGATAGTAGGTAAACCGCTGCCGTGAGTGTTCTTGTAAACAAAAAAGCTCCCGAACCAAAAGCTTGCTTGAGCCTTTCTATCTCCGTTGTTATAGTATTTATCAGATCGCCAGACTTAGTTTTGCTAAAATAACTAATTTTTACAGACTGTAGTTTCTCAAAAATTTGTTTACGGAGCCTATCAACTAAATTAAGCTGAGTTATTTCGGTGTAAAGTTGTGATAAATAATTTAACCCGGAACGTATCCAAGTGCTAATTAAAATTAAGAACGAGACGCGATACAGCCGATTGATAGAAGATGGGTCGTTCGCTCCCAAGACAAAAGTATCTAACCAGTCATTTCCGGTCTTAAACGGGATTTCGGGAGTCGTTAAGCTTTGCAGAAAGGAAAGCAAAAGACTAACATTAACACCCTCAGAAATTGCCGCCAGAAATGAAAACACCAATGCAAGAACTGCAATTCGGCGAAAGTGTTTAAATTCTTGCAGTATCAAGTAGTTGTTCTGCCAGAACTTAGTAGTCTTTACTAAACTCTTAAGCAGATTTTGAACTGGTTTGGAAATTTTTAGCTGCATGGTCAATATTGAACTATAGTTTTCCTGGGAAGATAGAGCGCTCCAAGTACTATGTCTTACGAAAAGCCGCAACGCGTTTACGTGCGGCAAATGAACTCACTACTGTACAAAGCACTAGTTGCTATTTTGTCAGAATCAAGGGCAGCGAGAGCCACTTTGCAAGGCTTGAACCTGTGTAAGTATCACTAGCATATGGTAACGATGGGGCGTTCAAGCCATCAGGTAACGAACAAATCACAAAGTGGGACTATCCAGATGTAACAAGTTTGACTCTGCCTCAACTTCCCATGACCCCATGATTCCTGGTAATCTATTGAGATTTCGTTGTGCTTCTGGACTCAGCCGTACTGCATCTTCCAAAGTCCAGCAACGAGGTCCTGTCAAAGTCATTTCACCACGCAGCACATTCAACAACTGCGGCAGATTATCCAGTCCGTACTTACGCATCCAAAGTCCTAGAGTTGTCAGATTCTGCTCATCTTCCCCATCGCATAAACCGCTTTGATATGCAATTGAAGGCATAATGCTACGCGCCGCATCCACACTTGCTTTCTGGGTGAGTGTCGTTGTGCGAAACTTAAAAACCTTAAAAAGTTTACCCCGTTCTCCAATATGCCATTGGCAAGAAAAAAGTGATCCTGGTTCTGGGGAGGAAACGCGCATTAACAAAACTAATCCCAGCATGATTGGACTGACAGCAAGCAGAAAAACCAACGCTGTGAGCCACTCAGTGAGCCGCTTTAACCACGATAATACTGAGCCAACTGGTTTCGGCTGTTTATCGCTAGAAGGTATGCGTAGGAATATAGGCTTGTTGGCTGCAAGGCACGCATCTGCCCAAAATCTCAACCTTGCTTCACCGAGTTTTGGATCTATGCGTACCAAATTTACTGGAGAACGCTTTAAACACTCCACTAACAATCCCTTTTTATCCAGTGGAGGCATATAGGGCTGTTTCACTACTATAGAAGGCATAACCAGCAACTGATCCCGTCGCCATTGAAGTGTGCAGTACTGTGACGGATTATCTTGTTGTTGCTGCTTCACAGTATAGGAATTTTGTAATGTTGCTTTTATTGAGGTTGTCATATGTATTTACACTCATAGTACAGTAGATCCCAATCTGATATCGAAGCCTACTAAAGCCAAATAGTCCGACCTGTATCTTAGTCTTCACTCCAAACCTGGAGGTCAGTGAGTGGGAAAAATGATAGTACAGCTATCCCTCATAGATATTGCACATCTTCGGAGAATTTATCTTTATAAAAGATGTACAAGATACAAAAATAGTAGCCTTTAGATAAATCTAAGAAACTTCTCTCTTGTATTGTTTAAGGGGTATTTAATATCTAGGATATAAGACGCTGTAGGAATAACGGTTACGTAAATAGATTCTTTATTTACTCTTTAAACATTTCGTGCCTTTTTCCCGGAATTATTAAGCTATTATGAATAACATCCCTTGTCTAACTACGTAATAACCCTTTTGCTGCTCATTCCATGTGATTTTAACACAATCAGATGATTGCAATTAAAAAAAGCTTAATTATCAAAAATGATCAAATCACAGAAACTCAGTAATTTTTGTGGCAAAAACTTTATACAATTATGTCAATTTCAGTTTAGATAATTTTCACAAGAAAGAGAATTCTTGTTGAGATAACACGAAATTTCTAACGTTTGATTCAGTATGTTTATTCTATGCCTCACTGTCATTTACCTGCTATATAGGATGGCTAAAAGCTAAAAGAACAGTCGTGCGTATCTATTTTTACCTATATAAGAAAAGATGATATCTAGAAAGAAATAATTATGTTATTTATGGTACGCTAAGTCACTACACTAGTGAAAGGCAATCGTAATTGTGACTATCTTTTGTTATAAATCATGACTCAATCGTTAGACAGTGCTTTATGAAAACCCTGAATCAAAGTGGATCACCGTCGCAATTTCGGCTTGGGTGCGACTATCGCTTTTGTACTCTTTATTTGCAAGAAAGCGCCTAAATTGCCAAAACCTGGGCGCTTTATGGTAGGTTGTCTGATAGATTTCCACAGTTTTACCTAGATTTGATCAAGGGGCAGCTAGCTTCCCTAGTGCCCTTTCATTCTTAGATATTTTGCAATGGTTTATCAGACAAGCCAAGACTTGGGAGATACGGGAGACAAGGAAGCAAATTCTTCCTTGTCCTCGTTGTCCTGCTTGTCTTGCTTAACTGATGGAGATGTTATCAATTACAAATTATGCTGACACTGTTGCCCCTATAAAAAAATACGGCTTATGCCAACGCTGAAGGGCATATACCGCATTGAGGATTGCATTTTTGTTGTTTATTGACACTCCCACGCCTGAAAGGTGATGGGATTCTTGGGCTGAGGAAAAGCATTAGCCACCTTTGGTCTTACAGAGCATTCTGCGTCATTGCAGACGCCTCCTCCCTATACCCAGGGCAAACGCATCTTGTCATTAACAAGGCTCTGTTATCAATAGAGTCTGAAATAACCGCATTAAGCAATGCTTACTAACATGATCTTGAGTTCTATTTTTAACTTAAGTTTTATAGGTAAGCAAAATGCCGGAGAGCGATAAATCTGATTTTGTCGTTTTATACATAAATCAGACTTTTCGTCTATTACCTATACACCAAATTTAGATACGTTTGCCCTGTCCCTATACCTTTGTACCCTTTATTTCTCCATAGCTTGTTGCAGTGCAAAGCGGTGTTGCTGTGCGTAGGGAACGTATGTACTAGTAGAATTGGATACCCCGTTTGCCACAACTCCTAGTAAGTTTAACCTGCTCAGCATCGCTGTCGCTTGCGTAAGTTGGGTTCTAGTCACCCTACCAATGCTGGCTACCATAACCACGCCACGACACGATGATGCCGTAAGCATAGCATCCACTAAGCCAAGAACTGGAGTGGCATCTATAAGTATCAAGTCATAGTTCTCCTCAAATGTTGCCATGAGTTGCTGCATCCGAGGGGAACTCAACAGATTCGCTGGGTCAGCAGGTGTTGGTCCCGCGGTTAAAATATCGATGTAAGATGAGCCTGAGGACTGGATACTAATTTGGTTGGGTATAGAGACGTCACTTGTTAGTAAAGTAGAAAGCCCCTGTTCGTTGGGAAGATTCAGTTGTTTGTGTAAACTGGGATCGCGTAAGTTGGCATCAATCAGCAGTACCCGTTTATGTAAACGAGCAGCACTCATTGCTAGACCCAATGCCAGAGCTGACTTACCCTCATCTGATAAAGCTGAGGTAATCATCAAAGATTTGAACGAAGAAACAGAGTTCAAAAGTTCAATGTTTTTATAAATTAGATCTAGCGATTCCCAACGTGGTGGAGATTGCAATACTTGAATTGTCCAAGGAGCTGGGACTTGTGGCTTCCCTAAAGGTAACTTAATAACTGATTCTCTATTTTTAGCAGGTGGCAACTTGGGAGTTGTTCCTAATATCGGTAGGGCAACCTGCTTCTCCAACTCAGCTGTGGTGTGAACTGAATCATCAGCCGCTTCACGGACAAAGGCAGCAATACCTCCCAACATCAATCCAACCACTGCACCCAGCATCAGGTTCTGCTGCAGGTTTGGACCTAACTTTTCACCGGGTTGGGGTTGTTCCACAACTTCCCAGTTAAATCCTCCCTTGGTAATTTCTTGTCGCAATTGCTGTTCTGCTTTCAAAAGCTCCTGCAATCTTTCGCGGCTAAGTTGTATTTGGGGCTGTAAGCTACCATAGCGAGCTAAAATCGCGGGAAATTTTGTGAGTTCCTCACGTAGTTGTTGCTCTTTCTTCGCCAGAACTTGGTCTTTAGCGCTTAAAGACACTATTGTGGTTTGTGTGTCCACCAATTTCGCAGCGAGGTTGAGGTCAATTGCGCTCTTCTGTCCTTGTTGTAAGAGAGACGGTGCTTGGCTACTAGCTTGAGCAGACTCTCCCCCTAAGGTTCGTCTTTGCTCTTCCTGCAATAATGCTTTTTGGCTTTGAAGTTGAGCTACCAACTTCTGCACGTTCGGAGCTTGATCTGTAAAACGCAAGCGTTCCTGTGCTAAAGCTAGTTCTGTTTTTTGGTATTCGTTCAGTAATCCTTGGTAGCGAGTAGACTGACTTAGACGAGCTTCGACCAGGGCATTCTGTGGAGTACTTTGGAGCTGCTGTTGTAATGTTTTATACGTAGCAGATGCTTCTTGATACAGAGAACGAGTTGTGCCGCGCTCTTGCTCAATCCTGATCAATTCGTCCTGTATGGCTTTTGCCTGTGTCTCTGGATCTATTAATTTCTGAGATGTGCGAAACCTTTGCAAGTTAGTCTCAGCCTTTCTCACTTCATCGCCTACTTTCTTTAACTGAGCGCTGATAACTTTCAGACCATCTTTTAAGCGCTTGTCCTGCTGTTCAATGTTGTACTCTAGATAAACTTTCTGAATTGCATCCAAAACTTCATGTGTTTTAATTGGATCTTGATCGGTATATTGCACCTGAAATATTTTAGTAGCAACATTATCTTCCTTATTTTTGATTTGACTTAAAACTAAAGCGCCTTTCAACTGACCTACGGTCATGTCTGGATACTGGGGCTTGAGTTGATTAACTGCTTTTTGAAGCAGACCAGAACTTTGCATTAAGCTCAGTTGGGTTGCAGCGTCTACTTGAACAGTAGGGTCGGTAAACTGACTGTCTACACCACTACCACCTTCTTTCCTTCCTTGATAGTTAGGTTCTACCAACAGCTGCATTGAGCTTCTGTAAGTAGAAGGTGTCCTTTGTGTCATCACACCTGCTACTGCAATACAAGCCACAAATGCTGCTAAAAACCAAGGAAATCTACGTATTAAAACCGCAAACAGTTGTCCGTAACCCTGTTCTGACTCAGTAACTGGATTTACATATGGACTTAGGCTGCTCTGAACCACCTTTACTATCCCTCAGCTAACAAATTAATTGAATAATGTATTTACGGTACAAGCTTGTTCAATAACTTGCTCGACCTTATTAAAGAAAGCCTCTTCTGAAAAGTTGGCTACAGCATGATTACGAATGTTTTCGTAATCCCAATAGATTTCCCTGGCTTCTAGTAGTGCAGCTTGCAGTGATTCGGGTGTTTGCCTCTTAAAAAAGACTCCTGTTTTACCAGGTATCTGAGTATCTAACACCCCACCCGCTCCAAAAGCAATGACAGGTGTTCCACTGGCATTTGCCTCTACAGGAACTAATCCATAATCTTCTAGGGCAGCAACTATAACAGAGTTGGCTTTAGAAAACAACTGAGTGCGTTGTGTATCAGTTACGTGTCCTAAAAACTCAATATTGCCTAATGCTTTGGACTTTAATCTCTCTTTTTCTGGACCATTCCCTGATATCAGTAACCGCCATCCCAGCCAGTTAAAAGCTTCGACTATTATATCAAGACGCTTGTAGCTGATCATCCGAGCTGAGGCAAGATAAAAGTCTTCTTTTGTATCTGAAAAAACAAATTTACTCGTATCTATCGGATAGTTAATAACAATGGCTTTTTTACCGTAGGTATTTCTAATACGACGAGCGACAATGCTGGAGTTAGCAATGTAAAGGTCAGGTTCCTGTGCACAAGCAAGGTCTACCTTTCTCATAACTTGAAAGACTTGTTCGATTAATGGAGCAAAATATCGATAGTCTCCATACTCCCGTAAATAAGTTTCTGTATCCCACAAAAAACGGGTAACATTATGGCAAAAGCAGATGTGGCGTGCGTCTCGGTTCTTTCGCACTGCTTTGGCAAAACTGGTGCTACTGCTGATAATGAGGTCGTATTCTTGCAAATCTAAGGCGCGAAACGCTGGAAAATAGAAAGGAGCCATCAACCGGAAATACTTTGCTGCTCTAGGAATATTTTGCAGAAAAGTTGTGTTGACAATACGCTCACCTAAATCAATGGTTTGTTCGGGATCGTATAAGGAAGTAAAAACGTCTGCTTCAGGGTAGCGTTTGCAGAGCAATTCAAAAACGCGCTCTGCCCCTCCTTTTTGGGTTAAATAATCATGCACTAAGGCAATTTTCATATATTTTTTGTGGATTTACTTTATACAATTATCTACAAATCATAGGTTGGTGAACACTGCACCCACAACTTACAAATTATTTTACAAATCTGATTCATGCTCCTATTTGTTTCCAAGATACTAAAAGGTTATTTTTATAATATTAATTTTTCATAAATATTTCGTAAGGATACTAGCTGGTTTTTGGCTGACTCTGATTGGTTTGCTTTTTACTCGGAAAACCCAGTGACAAACTCTACTATTGAGTTCTCGAACTTGAAACTTGACACGTAAGCTAAGTTTTTCTAATAATGGAATCTTAGACATGAATCAACACCTCCTTTTTCTGAGAATGATTTTTCATAATTTTTTCGATAGTATTTCTATAATTTTCTGCAAACTTTTCTTTGGTATGATTTTCTCTGGCAACTTCCCAAGCTCTTCTTGCCATCTGTTTTAACTGTTCTTTAGACTGAGTGGAAATTTTTTGGACTTCTTGCTTGATTTCTTGTATTGAACTGTCTTTTAGGATGACACCGTAATCTTTTTCCACATTTACACTAGCTTCATAGCTGACAATTGGTATTAACCCTGCATGCATACAATTAATCACGCTACCACCACCACCTTCAGAACAGGAAGGATAGACAATGCCAACGCAGTTGTTAAGGATATCTCTAAACTTCTGACTGTTTATATCAATCCATCCTACAGTGTGAATATTAGCGGTTTGATAAAGTTCTTTATAAAAAGCTTCTACAAAATCTTGTTCTTTACTTATTGGTCCGCAAATGGTTAAATGGCAATCAGGCATTTGAGCAAAGGCTTCCAATACCAAGTCTAATCCCTTGTGAACTAGACCGCCACTACCAAACCAGATAAAATTCTTGCGGCAAGTGTCAAAATCTTTTTCTTCTGACCATGAATAAACGACTTGTGTAGAAATGGGAACGCGGTAAAGGGGTTTTTTTGCATATCTCAGGGTACTCATGGTAAACTCATTCCCTAGAACTGTGGCACAATCAGCGTGTTCTAGAGCTTGATTAGGTGGTTCAAATCTCCGAGGACTTAGAGTTATCCCTCGCCTTTGCTGTAGTGCTAACAGTCTGTTCGCTTCTGCTGCATTATGGAATAAAAGATGAGCGGTGTCAGCATGGAATATTTTTACACAATCTTTATTGAGGAATGGTGCACACCTTTGCAGGTTGGAACGAGTTTCTATAAAGAATGCATATTCTTTTTGAGGTAAAAATATATCATTGTTATATTGGATAACATCAACACAGTAGCCTATGTCCAAGAAAGTTTGTGCCATTTGGTAACATTCCCAAAAATGGGTGTGGGAATTCGGGATAGGCTCGCCAGGTTTTAAGAGAAATGGTTCAACAACGTATGAGATCAGTACGTTACCAATGGCTGGCTTACGCGGTTGGAGTGAAACCTTCCGGCGCATTTGTTGACGGACTTTAATTTTGTGTGTTATGCGATTAACAATATTGACTGTACGCTGAGCTAATTTAGTTGCCATAAGTCTAGTGAGTTGGAAGAGTAGTGAACCATTGTTAATGCTTGGGATGCCATCAACTTGTCGAAATAAGAATCTCATAATCTTTGCATAACTTTTGCGTCAAATAAGAGATTCTTTACTACTCAACCTATGGCTTTTTTGCTACCAAAGTCAACACCATAACATCAAGTATGGGTTGACTTCGGTTAACCTAGTTACCTAAACTGCTGCCAAGGTCTTTGATTGAGCGAAATAAGCGTTCTGCTCAGTTCGCAGTTTGTCGCACAGTCTACCTTCAGGCAGTTCTACGTCGTCATAGGTGAGGACTTGGTCTTTTGGAATATCTCGCTTGAGGCGACATCCTTCCGCTAAACCAATGGGCAAGAGGTTTTGCTCTTGGACAATGTTGGACTTTTCGCATTGTCCGTAAGTCATGTAATAGCCGATGCCATCTAGGGTTTCTCCAGCTTTTAAGTCGATTTTGGCAGTGGTGACAACATCTACTAAGGGACCTCCTAAAGGACTTAAGACGTAATCTTGGAAGAGGACAGCGCGAGCAACAGACAATGGCACCTCAAAGTGACAGAGGTGGTAAGGAGTATAAAAGCTGTAGAGCGGACCTTCACCTAACTTGTACAGGTTGAGGTAGTGCTGTTGCTTGGGATCGTCGTGAGTTCCAAATACAAATACCCCTGGACCTGGTTTTGCGCCAACCACGTAATCAACGATGCCGCCCAGTTCTTTGAGTTGTTCGACATCATACATTTTGGTCATTTCATCGACATGACCGTTAAAGTCGTATCCCAGCATTCCCCGCTTGGCAACTGTCATACCTGTGGCATTGGCAACGATCGCCTGCTCAAAGGAAATTTTTGTGCCATCGGCAAAGCTGGTGACCATGTGAGCCTTTTGACCCCAACGTTTGGCAAATGCTTCCTGTGTGGTGGGATTACGATAGGGATCTTGTAAGCCTTTGATGTTACCACACAACAGCGGAGTTAAGCCGATACTTTTTACAAAACGATAAAGGTTCAATTGCACCCCTGGCTGATCCCCATCGCAAGCGGTCAAGATGACTCCTGCTTTGTCGGCGTAAACTTTGAGAATTGGACCGATGGTACCATCGAGTTCCGCGTTCATCATAATGACATGCTTGTGATGAGCGATCGCCTCAAGCACGACATGAGCGCCAAATTCTACCGCACCTGTGACTTCAATCAGTGCATCGATACCTTCGGCACGACACAGTAACATTGCATCTTCTGTCACTGCGTATTGATTATGGGCGATCGCGTCTTCTAATTCAGCAACGGTAGAAACGACTTTGTAATCTTCAATCCCTGCTTCCGAATATGCTCGCTTGGCTGCATCAACACTCCGGTTGGAGATAGCAACTAACTCCATACCAGGCACGGAATTTTTAATTTGATTGGCAATTCCCCGTCCCATAAAGCCAGCACCAATCATTCCAACTTTGATGGGGTTACCTGCTTCGGCGCGGGCTTGTAAGGCGCGATCTACAATAATCATTTAGTGGAACTCCTGTGTTGATATTTGCTTGTTAGTTGTTAGTCGTGAATTATTAGTAGTTTGCCCACTGATCACTAAGGACTAAACATTTCCTCCAACGCTCATCATTCTCATCAAAGGCCAATTTTGATCTTTTTCGGAAATTTCAGTCACTTCCACAGGCCATTGAATATTGAAAAATGGGTCATTATAGCGCAATCCCCGCTCATATCCTGGTGTGTAAAACTCACCAACCTGATACACAACTTCTGCCCCATCTGTGAGTGCTTGATAGCCGTGAGCGAACATCTCTGGAACATAGAAGGCGCGACGGTTTTCTGCGGTTAATTCCACACCTACATGTTGAAGGTAAGTAGGAGATTCAGGACGCATATCAATAATCACGTCATAGATAGCGCCTTGGGTACAGCGAATTAATTTCGTTTCTGCTGCTGGCGGAATTTGATAATGCATTCCCCGCAGCGTCCCTTTTTTGTGGTTAAAAGACAGATTGCATTGAGCAACTGTTGGCTTTAAACCATGCGCCTCAAATTCTTGAGCGCAGAAGGTACGGGCAAAGAAACCACGATGGTCGTGCTTCTCTTCTAGGTCAATGATGTACGCGCCTTTAAGTTCGGTTTCGGTAAAAATCATGGGAAAACTCTCCTTGAATAATGACTACACAGTGGCACTAGGTAATTCCTGATTTACCTTCGTGTTGTTCGCGCCTACCCAACAGGTAGGCGCGAACAACACGAAAAAATTCTAAGGGCGGGACAAGCACACTATCTAAGAACTCTCACTGAATCAGGTTCTTGAGATAATTCTGGTTTGGCAAAAGTATCATCCCAGTACTGGGTGCAAAGTTCTGGTCGTTTCGGTGGGTTTGCAGTGTAAACAAAAAAGAGTGCTGACCTTTCTTCTGTCCTTAGGGTTCCATGGTGTAAAGCAGTTTTTGGGTCTGTAAAAATGACCGTACCTGCAGGTCCGGGACATGATTTCCACTTGTGTGCTGGGATGACTTCCTTAAGCTGTTCATCGGTGATACCTATGTAGCCTGAGCGCCAAAGCTTGTAGTAAATCCGGTAATAATTTAGGGTGGACAAGGAGGTCAAAGATAAGGGAACATATTCAAAAGGACCGTGTTTCTCTTCTACGTCGGTCAAATAAATAATTATTTTGACCATCCGGCGGTCTTCTGAGTCTTTATGCCATAGCAGTGTGCCAAACTGATTTTCGTTGGGAAAGTCTTTGCGTAAATGTACCCCTTGAAAGGCAGTAGGAAGACCGATGTAATTTTCGATGATGTTAAGCAGCTTTTGTTCCCGACCCCACTGAGAAAATTCTGGTAGGTCTGTTACTGTGTAAATTTGTGGCAGTCTTTCAGTGAGATGACTGTTATTTGCAGCTGACATTCTTGACAATTGAGTATGAGCTGCTTGGAGAAGATAAGCTGTAGAGCTTAATCCCAACTCTTCGAGTGTTGTTACGTAAACTCCATCGCGTTTGAGAGCATTGACAATGATGCGATCGCCTTCTTCCAGAGCAGGCAATTTTCCTGCATGATTCAAAAGCGCAGATTTATAACCTAACTCAGATTTCAGTTCAGATATTTTGTTTATAATAGTGTTAAGCATGGAATAACACCTTCTGCTAAATTTGGTTTTTTCTCAGTATTGATTGGCTACTTATCCTTCATATTTTTGTAAATTTTGAGCAGCCGAATCCGTTGTTTCTGCCATTTTCAATTCTTTAGTAGCTACTACATCAAAAACAGACATACCTACTAAAGCCAAAAAGGGAACTACTGTCTGGATAGCGAACACAGGCCATCTTCTCAAAGCACCTAAAAAAACTTTCAAGTTAGCTTCTTGAAAATTCTTCAAAATCATCCTACGGCAAAATTGCTTAGAGTATCCGTTTTCCTCCAGTTTTATCAAAACGTCTGACAGGTGTTTGTACTGCATCAACAGTGCTGATTTTGGCTCTTTTTGCCAATAACTCACACCTACAATACATTCTACGTAGGTATCTTTAGTAACAATTGTCCTACCATTTGCAGCGCAATACCCAGCTAAGTATGCTAAAGATATCCAGTTATCCTCAGCTTCTTGCCAGATTTGGAGAGCGCGTTGTACCAAGTCAGTGCGATATACCGAAGCAGTTAGAAAGATGACTGCACCAACACTTTTTGAAAAACAATGTTCAAATATAGCTTTCCCGTCACCAGTTCCATCTTCACTATCAACATCAAACCAACGGTTACCCACTATTGTCGGTGGGTGTACTGGTTCACCTGTGATTTGGTTACGACCAGAGAAGTTCAGGAACAATAATGACAAATCCTCATGTTTTTTGATTTTGTTGATGACATAAGCAACTGCTCTATCTTGAATGGGGTCATCATCACCAATTGTCCAAACATATTTGGTTGTTGCGGACTTTAAGCAATGAATGATATTCCGCATGACACCAATATTTTCAGAATTTCTGCTGGATTTCAATGTGATATGACTAATATTTTGCCACTTCTTAATGACCTCTTGAGTATTGTCAGTTGAACAATTATCTGAAATAAAAAATTCACAATCAGATTCAAAGCCAATGATAGCTTGAGCAAGCCATGTTAGTTGCTTATCAAGTAGTTCAGCACGATTGTAAGTAGGAATGGCGATAGTGAGTAATTTATTCATGGTCAACTGTAGATGCTACATGAAACTGTATTTTTACTAATTCTTGGTTTCTTGATTTAGTAATCATCTTGTGCTTATTTGGTTGTTTTTAACCTGATAACATTAAATGCTACTACAGAACAGGTGTGAGTATAAGTTTGTGAAGTTGTGCTAAGAATATCAGATTACGGGCTTGTTGATATTTCCTTCGGCGACAAAAGAATTCCTTTTGCAGATTTCCCTACCAAAGCTAGGTAGGGAATTATTGTGGTTATTGCTAGAATTGGCCATCTTTTCAAAGCGCCAAAGAAAACCCTCCAGTTATTTTTGAGAAAATGTTTCAAAACTAATTTTCTGCAAAAGTTACTAGAGTATCCTATTTCCATCAATTTTATATAAAGTTTAGGCAAATCAATATATTGCATTTTAAGCAATACTTTTGGTTCGCGCATCCAATGACTAACCCCGAAAGCGCTTTCTAAATAGGTATCTTTTGTCACCTTTACACTACCATTAGCAGCACAAAATGCAGTCCAGTATACTTGCGCCTCCATGTTATTCAAACCAGATGACCATTTTTTGACAGCAGACTGCACCACTTCTGTTCGGTAGACTTGAGCAGTCATAAACCCTACGCCAGAGTGATTTTGCTCCAAACAAAGTTCAAATGCCGCTTTACCATCAGCACACACTTCTTCATTTTTAATATCAAAGCAGCGTTGATAAAGTAATTCACCAGTTGGCTCGTAACGGCACGAAAAGTTGAGAATCAATAATGTTAGTTTTGGATACTTTTTGAGATTTTCCACTACATAGGTAAGAGTTCTGTCCTGAATTGGATCATCATCACCAATTGTCCATATATATTTACTAGTAGCTGCATTTAGGCAGTATGCAATATTTTTCATAACGCCTAAATTTTCGCTATTTCTATTTACAATAAATTTACTTTTACTAAAATCAGGCAGCCACTTTTTAATAATTTCAGATGTATTATCCGTAGAACAATTATCAGAAACGATGACTTCACATTCCGATTCAAACCCTTGGATAGCTCTAGCCAGCCATGCTAGCTGTTGATCAAGTAAATGAGCGCGATTGTAAGTGGGGATGGCAATTGTAAGCAATGTTTTCATATTTCCGTTTAACTCCTACGATGTCAGATTTAATTTCTTCAGATTTTGCAGTTAGACAATAAGGAAAGAGCATCATACGAGCACCCTGGCGAAAATTTTGACTACCATCACAAGCTAAGAAGCAACGAAAGCTAGTGTATCTGTCGTTTATAGTTGTCATAAATTCCAGCCCTGTAAAAAAAAATGGTAGATAAGATAGTTCCAATATAATCAGTGGTGACAGAAACTTAATAATTGAAACAATGATTGTAGATTAAGTCTACTGAGGTTAAAACAGTTTGATGGTTGGAAATGTTCACCCTAGGTTTATAATCCACAGTTGATAATTCAAATTCTCCACTATACGTAGAACTTATGCGCGCTAATGAATTTTGTACCTGTGTGAGCTATAAACTTGTTTTTGTGATGAACATTCCCATCACACAATCTCCCTGATTGCTTTTCAGCAATTATGACAGTTTACTTACTCCAGAAGAAATCTTTATCAATTTGCTGAGTACGAATCAGGTACTCCAGCTGCTTCAAGCGAGTGAAGCCTCTAGATAAGAAAACCTCTTCAGTCATATCGATTTGTGAGAACAAATCATACAACTGCTGCGCCCCCCGCTGGGCATTCCAATCACACTTAAAGCCAGGTAGCACGGTGTTAATTTTCTCGAAAGATACGCGGTAACTGCGATTGTCTGCACCTTGATCGCCAAAGCTCAATTTGCAATCAGGGAAAACTCCGGCAACAATTTCGGCAATTTCTTTAACTCGATAATTATTTGCGGTATCTCCTACGTTGAAGATTTGGTTGTGTACGATATCACGAGGAGCTTCCACGGTGCAAACAATTGCTTTGCAAATATCCAACGCGTGGACGAGTGGACGCCAAGGTGTACCGTCACTGATCATCTTGATTTCTTTGGTTGTCCATGCCAAACCTGCTAAATTGTTTAAAACAATATCAAAGCGCATTCTGGGGGAAGCACCAAAGGCAGTAGCATTCCGCATGAAAGTGGGAGAGAAGTCATCATCAGCCATTGGCTTGACATCTCGCTCTACTAAAGTCTTACATTCTGCGTAGGCGGTTTGGGGATTAACAGGGGATTCTTCTGTGACATCACCCTCGGTAGCGACGCCATAGACACTGCACGAAGACATATACACAAAGCGACGCACACCTGCTTGTTTTGCCAATTCGGCAAGACGAACTGAACCTTTATGGTTAATTTCGTAAGTGATGTGTGGTGCAAGCTGTCCAGTGGGGTCATTCGACAGTTCAGCCATGTGAACTATGGCATCAACACCTTGCAAATCCTCTACTGTGATATGGCGAATATCTTTATTGAGAGTTTTGGCTGTGACGTGAGTACCATTGTACAACCAACCCACTTTATAAAAACCGGTGTCTACTCCGATAACTTCATGTCCCCGTTCGATGAACAAGGGAGGTAATAAGCTACCAAGATAACCTTCAGTACCAGTGACTAGAATTTTCATTGTTTTCAATTCCTATTGAAGTTCGATTTCATGTTGTAAATGAATTACCCTAGTGAGGTACGGTGCGTCACCCCTTCGGGGAAGTCACGCATTCAAAAGACACGCATTCAAAAGTCACCCCTTCGGGGAAGTCACGCATTCAAAAGTCACTCTGGTTAGGGTTGTTTAGGCGATCTAGTTATGATGTATTGATGGCAGCATAAATTATCGCCTCCACTCACCTTGTATACATCTGTTATGCACCGTAACACACCATTTTTAAAGTTTTGAGCTTGTCAACGATGTTACTTTCATAAATTTTCTCCAAAGCCGTCTCCAAATCGCATCTCGCCAGCCAGACCAGTTTGTCATGTCGAGATATTGGAAGAACAAATCTTTTTTTAGGGTATTTAGATTCTTTTGGCAATCCTGCATACCAGGCTTTGGGAGAATTTGTGAAGTGAATAACGCCGCAACTGTTAAGGAGTTCGTTATACCTATTCTTCTTAAGTTTAGGTATTCTCACATGAAACAATGCCTGTGCTAGATGAAATAAAATAATAAATCTTGTTGCAAAAAAGCACAGGCAAACACAATATTTAGATCTGACTTACTACAGCTTTGAGATGCGATTGTTCGGGAATTTGAGCGACAATTGCTTTGCCAATTTCGATGGAAGATGTTGCAGCTGGAGAAGGAGCATTGCAAACATGGACGGAGTTTTGACCTTGAACAATCAAAAAGTCGTCTACCAGTTTGCCATCGTTCATCAGCGCTTGTGCGCGAACACCAGCGTGGGTGGGGACTAAATCTTCTTGTTGGACTTCGGGAATGAGTTTTTGCAAACTTTTGGTGAAGGCTGCTTTACTAAAGGAACGAATGATTTCCTGGATTCCTTCGTCAGCATGTTTAGCTGCGAGTTTCCAAAAACCAGGAAAAGCCATGACTTCTGCAAAATCGCGCAAGTCAAAGTCGGTTTTGTTGTAGCCTTCACGCTTGAGGCTCAGAACTGCATTTGGTCCAGCATGTACGCTGCTATCAATCATACGCGTAAAGTGGACACCCAAGAAGGGAAAATCAGGATTGGGAACTGGATAAATCAAACCTTTCACCAGATAACGTTTTTCTGGTGTGAGTTCGTAATATTCTCCCCGGAAAGGAACAATTTTTGCTTTCGGATCGGCTTTACCCATTTTGGCAACGCGATCGCTATGCAACCCAGCACAATTGATCACAAAGCGAGTTTCAAAAGTACCAGTGTTAGTTTCTAATACCTGATGGTTACCACTGGTAACTATTTTTTCAACCTTTGTATTGAGACGCAGTTCTCCTCCCTGCTGTTTAATAATTTCAGCATACTTGAGGCAAACTTGCTTGTAGTTTACAATACCAGTTGAAGAAACGAATATTCCCCCAACGCAAGTGACATGAGGTTCAATTTCTTTGACTTCCTCAGGAGAAATTCTCTTAACATCTATGCCATTTTCAAAACCTCGCTTGTAAAGATTTTCTAGACGAGGCAATTCTTTTTCATCAGTAGCAACTATCACTTTGCCGCAAACTTCATGGTCAATTCCATGTTCTTGGCAAAATTCCACCATTGACAGACAACCGTCACGACAAAATTTAGCTTTGAAACTTCCCGGCTTATAGTAAATGCCAGAATGAATCACGCCACTATTGTTGCCGGTTTGGTGAAAAGCCCAATTGCTTTCTTTTTCTAAAACCAGAATGCGAGCATTGGGATAGCGTTTACCTAAAGCCATCCCGGTGGAAAGACCAACGATTCCTCCACCTATAATCGCAAAATCATACATGAGTACTGTAGCTCCTGGGAATACGAAGTGTGAAGAGTAAAGAATGAAGAGTGAAAAATCAAAAATGCTGAGAGAAAAAACAAGAGTGAAGAATGAAGTGATTTTTATATCTTGTATGTTCTATCTTCTATCTTCTTCTTTTTTTCTCACCATACTTTCCAAGGAGCCTTACCATTCTTCCACAGATCCTCGAGGTAATTTTTATCTCGTAAAGTATCCATTGGCTGCCAGAAGCCATTATGCTTGTAAGCAGATAGCTTTTCCATTTCGGCAAGCTTTTCTAATGGTGTCTGCTCCCAAACAGTGGAATCATCAGCGATTAAATTGATGACTTCAGGCTCTAGCACAAAATAACCACCATTAATCCAAGCTCCATCCCCTTCTGGTTTTTCCCGAAAGCTTGTGATTTTTGTTTGTTCGTGTCCTAAGACAAGAGCACCAAAGCGTCCTGGTGGTTGGACTGCTGTCATTGTTGCTAAACTCTTTTGTTCTTTATGAAAATTAATCAGTTCTGCAACATTGATATTGCTTACACCATCGCCGTAGGTGAAGCAAAAAGTTTCATTGCCAATATGCTCTCTGACTCGCTTCAAACGTCCGCCAGTCATTGTATTATCACCCGTATCTACTAGGGTGACACGCCAAGGTTCTGCGTAACCCGAAAGCACATTCATCTGGTTAAATCGCATATCAAAGGTAACATCTGACATATGTAAGAAGTAGTTCGCAAAATACTCCTTAATGACGTAACCTTTGTAACCACAGCATATAATAAAGTCATTAATGCCGTAGGTGGAGTAAACCTTCATTATGTGCCATAGTATTGGCTTACCGCCAATCTCCACCATAGGCTTGGGTCTAACGCTAGTTTCTTCACTTAAGCGTGTACCAAGCCCTCCAGCTAAAATCACTGCTTTCATGGGATTATCTCTAGGTTTTCAGGTAGATGAGTAATCAACTATCTTAGGACTGAGGAGAGAAAAATTGATTTCTCAATTTTCTCAGTATATAATCTAACTGCAAATTAGCAGTTAAGTATGAAGATCAGATAAATAAATCTATCTTAAGTGTGAAAAAATGAATAAGCTTTGTAAGTACCTGGAACTTAGAGATAACAGTATTTAGGCAGTTTCTAAAAAATACAAAATAACCGACTCTTACTATTTCAAAATGACAAGAAATAACCTGCTATAGATAGGGTTTTTAAATGATTAGACTACAAATTCTAAGGTGGGCATTGCTCACCAAAAGACTTCAAAAATTACGTGAGTAATTTTTTATAGGCAATACCACCCTACGGAGAAGGTTTGTCATTCAAAATACAAAATATAATAAACAGCAAAATTGTTAAGCCTCGTGGTGGAACAGCTTAATTTTCTCTGCAATTAACTTGTTCTTAGTACAGAATTGCACAAGTTTGTTTAAAAAGTTTTATCAAAGAGTGTGGTAGATACAAAAGAATAAGGCTACTCTCCCTTAAAGCCTAATTATGAGCTATAACGCTACAGATTTAGGAAAAACTGTAGTTGTACCAATTCTCCATGAAGATCCACTTAATATTTATTAAATAAACCGCCTTAGCGTACCCGAAGGGAGCGCTTAGCGCTTAGCGTGTCCGCAGGACATAGACGCCAAGTACGCGGCTGAGTCAAAGAGTAAGTATTAAGTGCTTTTTTTAGAGAGAATTGATATTAGTTGCTTTGTTGCGATACATTTGTGGTTTGCAAAAAAGTATCACATTTATTTTCAACGACAACACAGATGCTGCTTAATGCTTGTTGATAATTATCCATATCCTCTTGTTCGAGAGATATTTTGGCAGCTGTCTGTAAATCATCAACTGCTTGCTTATGGTACTGGCTAGATTTGCCACCTCCATATTGTGCAAGTTCGTAACGGACAACGCCTCGTTTTAAATAGACTTTTGCCAGTTTTGAATTGATATTCAATGCTTGGTTAAAGTCCTGAATTGCTTGTTTGTATTCTTGCTCAAAATCGCTGCTATATTGGGCAACTTGATAACGCACCAAACCTCGCTGAAAGTATGCTTCTGCCCTTGAAGAATTCAGGTTCAGTGCCAGGTTGAAGTCATCAATTGCTTTTTTATATTCCTGTTGAGAATCGCCACTATATTTAGCAATTTGGGAGCGAACAATACCCCGTCTGATGTATGCTTCTACTTCATTTGCATTGAGACGCAGGGCATTGTTATAGTCTGCAATTGCTAGGTTATATTCTCTATCTGGATCGCTGCTATATTCGGCAAGCATATAGCGGGCATTACCCCGATTGACATAAGCTTTCACTTCATTAGGACTGATGCCAATTGCTTGATTGTAATCAGCAAGTGCTGCTTCATACTCTTTTAGGTTGTAGTGAGCATTGCCACGGTTGACATAAGCTTTTGGATGTTTTGGCTCTTTTTGTATTGCTTCAGTGAAATTTTCAATGGCTTTTTCGTAATCTTTGATTTTGTATGAAGCATGACCCTGCTTGTAGTAATCAGCAAAATTTTTCTTCTTCTTAATCTTGTCTTTTGCCAAAGAAATCAAATTTTGCTGAGCGTAAGGACTTTCGGCAATAAAGGGGCGATTTGTAAATTTAACCATTAAATCCAAATACCCTAAAGCACCAAATAGACCAACCAAGCAAAAAACAATAGGGTATAATTTCCGCTTTTTAGGAGGTTTATAGTAAGAAATATTTTGCGGAACAACTGGAGGGCGATAATTCGTGCGGGTAAATGGAATCGCTGGTTGCGGTGTGCGAGGAACTTGAACTTGGCGTTTTTTGGGTTGTACTCGCGGTTGTAAATGTTCTCTATTTGCTATTGCCTTTATAGATGGGAATGGATCACGTCCACCTAATCGCAAAGTACGTTCGCACCAAGGACATTTGTCCAAGTGGTTGCTATAGCGATGCTGCGGGTTAACAGTACAGGTGATTAAGGAATTTTCGGCATCAGCAAGCGCCGTTAGCCAAGTTTGAGCGCTGGGGCGTAGCTGCGGATCGTTGTGACTCTCCTCAAAACAACGTACAAAAAGTTCCTGCAAGCTTAGAGGAAGAATATCCCAAGGAGGTGCAATCGGCGTGGGAATGTATGGTACACGCCGCTTGAGACTGTAGGTAAAATGTCCTGCTGCAATGCGTGCTTCGTATGCTGGAGGTTCACCAGCTCCTTGATAAATGCCTGAAAATGGGTGTGTGCCTTCCATCAACAGTTGAAATATCAGCACTGCTAACCCAAACACGTCGTGGGTAAAATTGCGATCGCACTGAGCAAAGGTTTTGTTCTGAAGTTCTGGTGGGGTAAATTCTGGTTTCCCTACATGACACCGGTAAATCACTCCACTATTTGGATCTTGTACCTGGAATGAATCGGTGTCTACTATTGTCACTAATGCCGTGTCACTGACAAGGATATTTGACTCATTCACATCGCCAACACAGTACCCACTGGCGTGCAACGCCGCAAAAGCCGAAGCTAGATTGCGAGCTGTGCGGATTAAGTACTGATAGTTGAACAAAGGACAGTGCTGGCGGCGAGTTCTAGGATTATAAAAGTCGATGATTGGACGCATTCCCTGAATGCGTGGCATCAAAAACCCTATCACTTGAGCGCTTGCATCGGTTGAGTGCAACAACTCAATGGGCCATGCTATTGAAATATGCCCCAAGCTGGCGGTTGGGTTTTCCGGCGGGTGGGCAAGCATCACCTGCAATTTGCGAGCTTGGGCAGGTGTTGGCTTGTGATAAACTTTTGCCACTAAACCAGCATCTGTTGGCACTGTGTATATACACGCTTCACCGCCTCGTCCCAAACTTACGGTAAGGTTGATATTATTAATTTTTTGGTTGGAAAGACAACGTAGTACCTGCATGATATAATTTATGGATACGTTATAAATGTATACACTTTTGCACAGACGGATTCTCCAATCAATTGCTTAAAGCAGCAATGATTAATGTGAGGTCATCATCTGTACGTTGGGTAATCCGATCCGAACGCAGAAACTTCACCAACTGTTCCTTTGCCACTGTCTTATCATCAGCATTCGCTGTAAAGTCGAACAGAGGAACGAAGAACGGTTTATGAGGCGCACCCACAGCCATATTCATCGCAAGCATTTGTAGTCCATCAGTGAGGACACCAACGTTGACTATCGCTTGACGCCATACCCTGAGTTGAGCAGCATCTAAGGCTGTCGGCGAGGTCAAAAATACTGTCTCATTAATATATTCTCCACTATCAGGCATAGTCAGTGCAATTAGATTTCCCTGAGCATCCCTCGCTACCGCCACACCATCCCCTATTTGTGCTACTGCTACAACTTCTGGGGTCGCGACTGCAATAATCAAAGTGCTTGCTAAATCCAATGGCTGCTTTTCACAAGCAACAGCTTCTTCCTCAACAGCTTTTTTGGCAGCGATTATTGCCTCAAGCAAAAGCGATCGCACAGCATCATCATCGATTAGGGTTCGCCCTGAGATTTCTTTGATTGATATGTTTTCTATCGCTGTTTCCACAGCAACCATTGCTCCCAGCTTACCCATGCTTGCAGATCCAGCTCCATCTGCCGCAGCAACAACCAAAATATTATCTGGCAAAATCTGCCAGTGGTGAGCATCCTGACACAACTGCTTGTTCTTTAAGTGGCTCGTACCACAGACCGATGCGGCTACTACCCGCCAATGAGGTATCTGTCTAGAAGTGTTCATATGATAGTCTTCCGTTGCTGCTCTTGGGATGAGCATTGCGCCATATCATTACTAAACAGAACCCCAACCAATTGGCGGTAGCGCCACCTGTTCCTCTACCTTGGAATGAGAAACAGCTGACATACTAGCTGACAGCCAAACAAACATTTCAACAAAATTCAGCCCTTCGAGTCTCAAAGGTGTACGTACAGCTATTTGACTTAAGCGTGTCATGTTCGCATTGTCTACTCCTACAGTAAAAAATGCCACACGCTTACTCGCTTCGTCTGCGTGCAAACGCCGCGCTGCTTGCTCTACAACATCTTCAAACTCGCCTTGCGGCTCACCATCAGTAATCATGAACACCCAAGGACGATAGTAAGCAATGCCGTTAGTGCGATACTGAGCTTTGCGGTCTTGGAGCAGATCCAAAGCTTTATGAATTCCAGCACCCATCGTAGTCAGTCCTTGTGCTGTCAGTATCGGCGGACTGAATTGGTCAGCAGTCACAAAGTCCTGTACTACATTTACATGACTATCAAAAGTAACTATTGCTACTTCCACCCTCCTTGCTGCCAAGGAATTTTTCGTTAATTCTTCCTTGAAAGTCTGCAACCCCTGATTCAATGAATCTATTGGCATACCTTGCATTGAGCCAGATGTATCTAGGAGAAGTACACAAGGACAACGCGGTTCTGGGTTTTCCGCAAACTCCACTACTTCATCAAGTTTTAATGTATCAGGCATAACTTTTCGTGTTATGTTATAGTCCAAAGCCAAGCTTTCCTTTTCCTCAAAGTATATAGTTTATAGCACCAACGAAACTATATGTAAGTTGTTTAATCCTAGATAGTTTACTATTTGTTAAACAAAATTTTGCTGCTAATTTTTTTACAAATTTCTGAAATCTTACCAGAGACATATCCCTGTAAAACTGAACCAACTAGGAGTCGGCATTGGCTACCGCAAAATACAAGCAAATTTTATACATAACACGTATAGAATACAATAAATTAGTACGTCAGTTGACACAAAATTTTAAAGATTCGATGTAGAAAGGTAGGATTTTAGATAAAAGCAATTAACTAGAGTTCATAAAATCAGTACGATAGCTAGACCTTTGTTACGTTGCTTGATTAATTAAAATTGAAATAACTTGAAACAATCTTTCGTTAGCTATGTTACGGGAAAATGTAACATACTAGCTATAATGTTACCTCTACAGCTTGTAATATATGTATACAATATCAGATTCTAAGAATATTTCTTTATAGGGAAATATCGAGGTAAACGAAATACCTTATTTACCGATAAGAAAGAAAATTCAAACAATCGGTCTTATTTTCCAGTAAATCTCTAAAGAAATGAATAATTTTGGCACATTCACCAAACTACGTCCCCTCAGTTTATTGAGACACCTATCTAATTGTTCTGAGAGTACTTGTTT
Organism: Scytonema sp. PRP1; assembly: GCF_036697665.2. Taxonomy (NCBI): domain Bacteria; kingdom Bacillati; phylum Cyanobacteriota; class Cyanophyceae; order Nostocales; family Scytonemataceae; genus Scytonema; species Scytonema sp. PRP1. Next base: position 63,229 of record NZ_JBAHYJ020000120.1, read on the forward strand.
ACAAGTCCTTAGCAACTCCGTTTCCTGGTCAATTTATTTAGAACAGGGGAGAATAACTTATGCAACCCATTCAGTCGAACCCTTTGACCGACTTGAACGTCATTTGCGTCGCCTGAGCCATCATGTTCCTAACATCATCCCTGAAGTTCGTGTTCAATTACGTTTGATGTTTGAACCAGACGCAAAAAGTCAGTCAGTTGAACATAAAAATCATACCAGAGAACAGTCAATTCCCCCTCCACTCCCTCCTGAGTACCAAGCTATTTGCTGGTTAGTTAGTGAACGATACCTACATTCTACACAAGCAGCTGTGCTGATCCAAGAATTGGTCAAAGAAGTGCTTGAGCCATATCTTTTAATTAAGCATGGAACTTTTACATTAAAAGATTCTCATTATCGAGTTCCAACCATTTGCAAGCTGGATGTAGAAAAAATTGTGGAACGCTGCCAACAAAAGTTGCAGAATTGGCAGTCATTAGGTCCCCAAATTTCTTCTCCTTATCAGCGTCCATATTTGTTAATTAAAACCACAAACAGTCCAAAGAATTTATCAGGAATAGACCCTCAGTTAACTGAGTGGATGAAGGGTTTTAGTCTGCGGCATCTGTCAGTGATTATGAATCAAGACGAAGTCCAACTGGCTAGAATATTATACCCTCATATTTTAAATGGCACAATATTATTGCATGAACCAGACCCTCCCTTTGATAAATTACCAAAGACATTTCCAGATTTAGAACAAGCTTCTACTTATGTCGCCCAATCAGCTAATACTAAATTAGTTGATTCTGCAGTAGCATCAAGTACCACTATCTCCAAGGATAATCCTATCTCTACAGAGAACAGAGTTACTCATCAGCGACCAACGCCGATTTCTCCTCAAAAAGAAGAAGTTCAAGAATTAGCAACATCTAAATTTAATAATAATGGAAACTCGGGACATGATACAGAAATTCCTGCTCATTCAAGTCATCGGAAAATCTATACAGTTGTTTCTGTAGATGATAGCCCCACCATCCTTAAAGAAATTAGCCGCTTTTTAGAAGATGAAAATTTTTCTGTAGTGACGATCAACGACCCACTGAAAGCAGTTATGTCGATTATTCGGCATAAGCCAGACCTAATTTTACTAGATTTGAATATGGAAGGCATAGATGGTTATGAATTATGCCGGATTGTCCGAAATAATTCAATGTTCAAAAAAACTCCCATAATCATGGTAACGGGAAACAAGGGATTTATTGACAGAGTAAAAGCAAGATTTGTCGGGGCATCTGGATATTTAACTAAGCCTTTTTCTCGCGCAGATTTACTGAAAATGGTGTTTATGCATTTGGCTTGATGATTGAGTGATTAGTTAATAGTCAATCTTTAAAAAAAACTTGAATTAGGATGTAAGAAAACGCTTTCTATCCTAATCTTATTGCGTAAATATATTCTATTTTGTAACTTTAAATTCGATTTTTATATTTCAATTAGTTATAGCCAAATGACACGCTTGTTAAGACCAAACTCTTGTGCTGACTCGTTAAGAGTTTAATCCCTTAAGTCTTCTAGTTCTCTGGATATAGATTTGAGTTGTTGTGCTGACAAAGCCTGATTAGCACTTTCAAAAAATACTGATAAATTGCCTAGCCCAAGGTGTTCGTATACACTTGCTTGTAAAGCCATTTCTAATCGATCTAGTTGGCGAACAAACTGTGATTCAGCAGATTGCCCTTTTTCGTATTCTTCCCATAAATCAATCCACTCTAATCCATGAGGAAGTTTACTTAGTACTTGAACAATAGACTGCTTTTCTAATTGATATTTTTGATTTGGTTCAATTGCATCTTTTGGAGTAAAATCCCCTGCATATATTTCTCCCAAATCGTGTATTAAAGCCATACGAATAACCTTGGTTGTGTCTAACTCAAGGTGATATTCATCAGCTAAAAATAAAGCTAATAGCGCAACACAAAACGAGTGTTCGGCAACACTTTCACAATACTTTGGCTCAATACCGTGCTTTAACCAACCTTGACGATACAGATGCTTAAGATGATTAAACTCAAAATAAGCTTCAATAATAGGCAAAGTTTGCTTGCCGTCTAAAAGAGTAATAGGTAAAGCCGCTTTTGTGTGCATGATTTCAAGTGAACTATAAAAACCTATAGGGGACAAGCATTTGCTGTTACTTATACAGAATAACTTTACCACCAGCCCCTCCCTTTACGATTGTTGGATTTTGAGTGCCTAAAAGAAGTGGCTGTTGCCTTGGTACCCATAGTTCTGATTTTTTGCTTAAGTACCGTCGCAAGCTTGGTGTCTGCAAATAAAGACCTTGTGCCAATGCGTGAGGAATTTGATGGAATAGTTCTAGAATAGTCTGTGCATTATTATTTCGCTTAGATTTCAGACAAGGCAACACTTGACATGCGTATTTCACTGAAATGGTTGCAAGAACTAGTGGAGTTGAAACTTAGCCCAGAAGAACTAGCAGAAACACTGACATTAGCTGGGTTTGAGGTGGAAGATATTGAAGATCGCCGCACTTGGGCTGCGGGCGTTGTTGTGGGGAAAGTGCTTGAACGCCAACCCCACCCCAACGCTGACAAGTTGAGTGTTTGCCAAGTCGATATCGCCACGGGTGAAACTTTAAATATTGTCTGTGGTGCTTCCAATGTCCGGGCAGATCTCTATGTTCCAGTAGCAACCGTAGGTACTTACTTACCAAACATTGATTTAAAAATCAAACCTGCGAAACTACGAGGTGTTCCGTCTCAGGGGATGATTTGTTCGCTTAAGGAACTGGGTTTACCTAGCGATGTTGACGGAATTCATATTTTTACGCAAGAGAACCTGCAAGTTGGTAGCGATGTCCGTCCACTGTTGGGTTTAGATGATGTCATTTTAGACGTGACTGCGACTGCTAACCGTGCTGACGCCTTGAGTATGGTTGGCATAGCGCGGGAAGTCGCAGCCCTGACAGGGGGAAAGCTAACGCTTCCCGAACCAGGTGAACAGACGCATGGTACGTCTCTAGAAACGTTTCCTCTAGCTTTAAAAATCTCTGATACGCAAGCTTGCCCAGCATACATTGGCACAGCAATTGACCAAGTAAAAATTGCACCATCACCTGAGTGGCTGCAACAGCGCCTGCGTGCTGCTGGAGTGCGACCGATAAATAATGTCGTGGATATCACGAACTACGTTTTGTTGGAATGGGGACAGCCGCTCCACGCTTTTGACCGCGATCGCCTACAATCGGTTGCTGGTAGTGACCGTCTGACAATCGGTGTCCGCTTCGCCAATGCTGGGGAAACTCTCAAAACCCTCGATGGACAAACTCGGACTCTATCTACCCAAAATTTGTTAATCACCGCCAATAATAAACCTGTGGCGCTGGCGGGAGTCATGGGTGGTGAAGAAACCGAAGTGCATGATGGTACTCAAAACTTGGTATTAGAAGCTGCGCTGTTTGATTCTGTGGCAATTCGCCGTTCTTCCCGTAGCGTAGGCTTAAGAAGCGAGGCGTCTGGGAGATACGAACGGGGAGTGAACCGCGCTGAGTTGGAAGTCGCCACACGCCGCGCTTTATCACTGATCAGCGAACTGGCTTTTGGAACTATAGCCACACAGGAAATTGCCGACTCCCGTCCTGATCGTTCGACTTGGACACATTCGATTGAACTGCGTTTAGACCGAGTGAATCAGGTTCTCGGACCAGTCGATTTGGGAGAGCAAACAGGTGAAATCCAAGGCGAAGATGTTGAACGCATCCTAACAGCACTGGGATGTCAGGTGACTCCCATAGATGATCGTACGTGGACGGTTTCTGTACCTCCGTATCGTTACCGCGATTTAGAAAGGGAAATAGACTTAATTGAAGAAATTGCCCGTCTCTACGGCTACGATAAATTTTACGACACCCTACCAGAGAAGTCAGAAGCAGGTTATTTGCCCCTTGAGCAAGAACTGATACGCAAGTTACGAGCATCGCTACGGGCGGAAGGATTGACAGAATTAATACACTATTCCTTGGTAAAACCAGGGGAAGACAGACAAATCGTCCTGGCAAACCCGTTGTTTGTCGAATATTCTGCTTTGCGAACCGATTTGATCTCAGGGTTGATTGATGCGTTTCAATACAACTTAGAACAAGGCAATGGTTCGCTGAACGGCTTTGAGATTGGGCAAATTTTCTGGCATGAAGAAGGTTTGCAAGAAGCAGAAGCTATTGCTGGGATTATGGGAGGCGATACTTCCAACAGCAAGTGGACAAGAGGCGATCGCGAGCAACCTATGACTTGGTTTGAAGCGAAAGGTATTCTAGAAAGTGTCTTTCAACAACTCGGCTTGCAAGTGGAATACCAAAGCGATCGCAGAGATTCTCGCTTGCACCCAGGACGTACCGCTTCGTTGTGGGTACGGGGTAACAGCCTTGGTATCTTTGGGCAACTACACCCGCAACTGCGACGAGAAAAAGGCTTACCAGATTCAGTCTACGTGTTCCAGTTGGATCTAGATGTGCTTTTGAATTATCTGGACGAAGATGAAATTTTAGTACCGCAATTCTTGCCTTACTCCACTTATCCAGCGGCAGATCGAGATCTTGCTTTCTTCGCACCTGTGAAAGTGACAGTTGCTGAAATTGAAAAAGCAATTACCAAAGCAGGCAAAGATTTGCTAGAGTCTGTGGAATTGTTTGATGAATATCGCGGTGAGAACGTGCCCCAAGGACAGCGGAGTTTAGCATTCCGTTTGATTTATCGGGCGAGCGATCGCACCCTCACCGATACCGAAGTTGAACCAGTACACAACAAAGTCCGCGAAGCCCTAGTGGAGAAATTTGGTGTTAGCCTAAGGAGTTAACACACAAGAGTGAAGAGAGAAAAATGAAGAAATTTTTTGCTCTTTCTTCTCTCTTATGTCTTATTCCTTTTGTTTGATTTTTGAACTTTAAATTGCATAGAACCATGCCTAAATACGTATTGTGGGGAACTTACTGCGAAGACGTTCTGGAAAAACGCGCCCCTTACCGCCAAGCGCATCTAGACGGACTCGCAAAACAGAAAGAATCCGGTGTGCTGATTACTATTGGTCCTACCAAAGATGTCACTAAAGTTTTTGGTATTTACGAAGCCGAAGACGAAGCTACTGTGCGGCAGTTAGTTGAAGCTGATCCCTACTGGCAAAATGGCATCTGGACCGAATACTCTATCAAAGAATGGATTCAGGCATTCTAAATAAAAGGTACGGTAATCATGAAAACGTTTTCATCCACAAAAACTTTCCTGTTGTCTAGACTAGAGAAAAGGTAAAAAAAGTGGAACAACTTCAACTTTTCTCTAGTCGTTTAATGTCTTGAGAAGGTAAAACTATGAACAAAATTTTGAAACGCGCATTTATGCCCAGCCTCTTGGCTGCTTCTTTAGCTGGTGTGAGCTTGTTTCCAGCTCAACCTGCCTCTGCTGATGATAAGATCCTTGAGGATGTAGGTATTGGAGCAGGTGTTGGTGCTGTCTCAGGCGTCATTAGAGGACGTAATGTGATAAGGGGTGCTATTAAGGGTGCTGGTGCTGGTGCTGCTGTTAATGGTGCTAATGGTCTTAGAGGCACTCGTAGAGAAAGACAAAATCGCAACATCATTCAAGATGTTGGAGTAGGTGCCGCCACGGGCGCAGTAACCGATGGTATTATCAACGGTGGTAGAGATACCCTTGGCAGTGCAGCTGAAGGTGCAGCAACAGGTGCAGTTATCAATACAATCAGAAAGAAAAGGTAATTCGTAATTTGTAACTAGCAACTTAGTTACGAATTATCATCAATTGTAGATTGATTTTATACCTTCCCTAGTACAGCTAGGGATTGTTTTGTTTATTACTTCAGAATTAAGTCGCCTCAGATCAATTTTGATCTGAGGCGCTGTATATGTTATACAAACTTACTATGCAATCAACATCTGACGATTATCACCTTAGACCGCTCTGAATGAAGGGTTTAGCCTTCCCTTGGTAATAACAAAGTAGAGGAAGCGACAAAAACTCCACATCGTCAATGTCAACTATTTGCACTGTTCGCACATCTGACGCCGCTCTCCTTCTATGTGCAACAATGGGTCACAGCGATATAACCCCCATCCAGTGCTACTTATTTTCAATTATTAGATTAGCAAACCAGAAGCTTTTAACAAGTCATTCCACAGTTGGAGTTCAATGTCACACTAAAGTGAGAATTCTGTCTGTTCTATTTTGATACTGCTAGATGCTAACTGGTGTTTTTGTGTCAATATATTCACGCCAACGGCTAATTCGACCTTCTTTAAAATCAACAACTATAACATCGTCTGCTTTATTGCGGTGACCTGATGCTTTTTCAGTATCTTCGTAATACCATTCCACTACCGCCTGGCTTCCCTCAATAATAATCCGCTGGATATCGATTTTCACATTTGAAGATTGCTGAGCAAATTGGGTAACTTCTTCCCTTATTTTCTCTTGCCCCTGCCAACGTTTGCCAGGCACTATAAGTTCACCGTCGGGCGTAAACAACTGGGCAAGAGCATTAGCATCTTGAGCTACCCATGCATCTCTAGCTTTTTCAATCAATACACGAATATCTTCTTGATTCATAAATTGCTCTGCATATGCAGGTGTATGAAAAGTTATACAAAAAAATATAATTACTAATAATAACCATCGAGATAATCTCAACATTAAAATTTATTTTAAAAATTGGTATAACTTATTTTTACAAAATAGCAGTTTCTGAAATTAGACATAAAAAAAACGACTATCACTAGTATACAGCTTACACACACAAGCCTGTGTCTTGTTTATGACTGTGGGTTTTCTACACTTAGTGGTTGATGTGAACGTAGAAGAATACGATTGTAAGAAAGCGCCGCTCTGTTCGCGTACCCGAAGGCGAACGTACTTTTTCCGGGTGTAGCGTCCGCGAGAGAAAGGGCGTTGCATCTATCATTCCCCAAAAGGAGTGAGGTGTCGGGCTTCCGTCGGAGCTAGCTAAAATAGGTCAGCAAGAGTAAGACAAACTCCAGTTGACCAGCTAACAACATCTTAATTCCCGTTTTTGAACCTGCTGAAAGGGTGAGATGTTAGGCATAGGTCAAGTTAAATTTAGAAAATTCCTGCTTAATCTTCTTATCTACCAAACTTCCCTAACCAAGCTTGTCATGAAATTAGCAATGGTTAAAATAGTAAATCTGTCCGGCTCAAGCTTTGACAGTACCAATTTCTGGCATCTTAATAAAGTGCCTTAAATGATTACTTAGAAAAATGTTACTTTCAATACTACGATGGCTGTTAGCAACCACGAACGAATTGGCAGGGGTTTAACTCTTTTAAATCAGGGTTTATACCCTTATGTAAAAAGGGAGATGCAAAAAGTCTATGGTGAGGGTTGGCTAACAATCGCCACTTCATATATGTCTGATGACGAAACCTTCAAGCCAGAGGCGGAAGACATTCTAGGTAATAATATTCCTGTTTTATTAACACTAATAATTAAGCAATGGGATCAGGTATTCAGCAAAAAGCTAGGTTATACCGAACGTGCTTTAGTCGCTGAACTGATAGAAACCAGCAAGACTTGGGCGCATCAATCTCGCTTTTTAACAGAGGACACCTATCGCGCGATCGACACGATCGCTCGACTTCTCAAGGCTATCTCTGCGCCAGAGGTGAATGTTGCACAACAGCAAAAGCAAGAAGTCCTAGCAATCCTCAGTCCCAAGCAAACTGAAAAAGCCCCCAGAGATAAATTGGCTGAAATCATTAAACAACAAAGCTTTCAGGATAGTTCTCTTTTACGCCGTGCGCTGACGCATCGTTCCTATGTCCACGAAAACCCCCAAGAAGGAGAACACAACGAGCGCCTAGAGTTTCTCGGTGATGCTTTACTGACTTTTCTAAGTGGCGAATACCTCTATCGTCGTCACCCGGAAAAAGAAGAAGATCAATTAACCCGTCGGCGTTCTGCACTTGTAGATGAAAATCAACTGGCAAAGTTTGCAATTGAGGTGGGTTTAAACTTGAGGATGCGGTTGGGTAAAGGAGCAACTTTAGAAGGAGGTTTCCAAAATCCCAATTTGCTCAGCAGCGCCTTTGAAGCAGTCATTGCTGCTTACTATCTAGACAACAATTATGATATCGAAGCAGTTCGTGCTGTTGTGGAACCGCTATTTGATTCTGTACCTGAAAGTATTGTGGAGTTTCGCTCAAATGTGGACTCTAGAAATCGGTTTCAGGAATGGGTACAACGCAACATTACCCAAACACCTCCCAAATATGACACAGTTCAAGTAGGTGGTTCTTCTCACGCTCCAGAATTCATTTCTAAAGTATTTGTGGGAGACAAACAGTACGGTGAAGGCAAGGGGCGCAGTAAAAAAGATGCTGCAAAAGCGGCTGCTGAAGATGCGCTGGCTAGGCTAGAAAAATCAGGGCTAGGATCTGAGTAAGGGTACTTTTTTACTGTTTATTTTTTAAAATTTGGATACATACTTCAAATTTCAGATTTCTACTTTCAACGGCAAACTCACTGTGAAAGTAGAACCCACTCCCATCTCGGAGACTAAACTAATTTCACCTTGCAATAATTTCACGAGCCGTGAAACTATTGCCAAGCCCAAGCCAGTACTATCAGGAAGGAACGACTTACTACCAGAAGCAATGCGAAAGTAGGGTTCAAATATCTGGGCTTGGTCTTCTGGCTCAATCCCAATTCCAGTGTCACAAACTACAATACTCCACTTGTCAATGCCCAATGTTTCACACTTAATTTTTACAGTTCCCGACTCTGTGTAGCGAATCGCATTGCTAACAAGATTTGTGACAATTTGCTGCAATCGTAACGGATCTGTGACAACTTCTTCAGGAGCGCGATCGCAATCAACTCCCATTTGTAAATTTTTATTATCAGCTAAAGGCTGCAACATTTCATAGACATTTATGATTAATTCATGCACATTGGTTGGTTCTGCCTGTAGTTTCATCTGCCCTGCATCGTAGCGGGAAATCTCGAGTGCATCGTTAATCAGGTGGAGTAATAGCCTTCCAGAGCGTAGTACACGTTCAACGTGTTCTAAATGAGTTATACTGTCTTTCTCGTTGGATTGTTGGCGTTGGAGGCGCAAAAACAAATCAGAATAACCAATTATCGAAGTTAAAGGGCTTTTGAGTTCGTGTGCCAGAATCGATAAATTGTCTTGATTTGCCCGCACTAAACGAGTCAGTTCCTGGTTGTTGAGGCTCAACTGATTTTGCAACTGCTCTAATTCTGTTAATCGCTGTTTGGTGTAGGTTTGGAAACAGCAGGCGATCGCCTCATCCAACACCATGTCAATCAAACGCACAGCTCGCATTACTTCTAGTGCTGATGCTTGCACTAAGTCCGGCTCTAAAGTAACAAAGATGACATCACGCAACAGACGATACTCTCGGGCAATTTCTGCTGGATCGAAACCTTGCTCAGCCCTGAGAGTACCATGATGCAAACTTGCCTGAACCAAGGGTTGAATTTGATCTTCTTGATATTGAGAAAGCACACTCGCCAGCGCCGAGAGGACATGGCTAAGATGATTTTCAATAGCTGTGCGGGATAGATTATTGGTACTGGAAATCTTTTTATCCTGACGAACAGCTTCCACCCACTGCTCTAAAATGGTCTGAGTTTTATCGCGCAGCAATTGGCTAAAATCTTTCATCACTTATGGGTGGATAATAATACGAGCAGAGAAAAATATTTTATTATTTATATATGATAGAGAGGTGTTACATTTGTTTCTTAAAAGCATTTCATGTTCCAACATAAAAATACATAATTTTTAGCCAATATTTATATATCTTAATATAGATGACTTTGCTCAAGAAGGATACTTGTTTTTGAGCCTAAAAAAGTATATCCTAAGGTGGCTTGACGATACTGTGTACCAATGTTACCTTTACTTTAATAATAAGAGTAAGTCAGCCTAATCCAACGAATCGCCGAAGCGTAAGTTGGAGCGGAGGAACCAAAGTATGGGGCGCATCTCATAGAAGAAAAAGAGTGAAGAACAAATATAGTCAAGAGCAAATACAAGAACAAAAAATGATTGTATTTTTCTTTTTGTTTCTTCCTTCTTCTAAGAGAGGGGCATCTCTCAGCCCTAGCCCGTCAGCTAACTTCGTAGGCAATGAGAGGAGACTGAAGGGACGGCATTACTATAATGTTCTGATCTCATCAGTATCCTTGGCTGGTACTGCTCGGATTCCTTGTACCTGAGCTTGAGTCTGTTGAGGTCATAAATGATATTTCAACTGAATGTAGCTGCCATTCTGGCGGTTGCTGGTCAAACAGCTTGGAAACGTGCTAAACCCGTAGTCGTACGGGACGCTTTTTTGCTGCCTCTGGTTGGTTTTTTGGGCGTGATTGTTATATGGTGGATTATTGCCCTTGCCAACCATGAATTGATGCCCACCCCTCCTGAGGCGCTGGCAGCAAATTTAGATTACATCCTCAACCCATTTTTCCAAAGAGGACCAGGTAATTTGGGTATTGGCTGGCTATTAATAGCAAGTATCCGACGGGTATTAATAGGCTTTGGGCTAGGCGCTCTTGTTGCGATTCCTGTTGGTTTTCTGATTGGGATGTCCAAAACAGCACTGATGGTTCTTAATCCCGTCATTCAAATCTTCAAGCCAGTATCGCCCCTAGCATGGCTTCCTATTGCCTTGGCAATCTTTAATTTGGCAGATCCATCGGCAATATTTGTGATTTTCATCACTTCTTTGTGGCCCACAATCATTAACACTGCCTTGGGAGTTTCCAGTGTTCCCAAAGATTATATAGATGTGGCACGAGTTCTGGAAATGCCCCGTTGGCGAAGAATTACAAAAATCATTTGGCCCGCAAGTTTGCCTTACATTTTTACAGGTTTGCGGATTAGTTTAGGAATTGCTTGGCTAGTGATCGTCGCTGTAGAAATGCTCACAGGCGGTATTGGAATCGGCTTTTTTGTTTGGGATGAATGGAGTCGCCTAAACTTGAATTCTGTTTTTCTTGCCGTGCTGGTGATTGGCTTAACAGGGCTATTCCTAGATTACGCGATCGGTAGAATACAAGCTTTTGTCACTCGTCGCCCGGCAACAAATTAGCTATTTGTCAACGGTCAAAACAGGTATAAGTTCCGTTACATTGCGTTAACGCATTGGCGTGTCGCCACTTTTAGTAAGGGTGCCTTACGGTTCAAACAGCCGTTTCATGTGGTGAAATCTGACCTTTTGGAATAAAGAGCGAATAACACAGGGCGGGGGGGATAAGCAATTCACGCAATAAAAAACTCACTTTTTAGTTAGCAGCCTACCTGCATAAAACCGTACATAAATCAAATGTGTGACAGCTTAAACACATAACTTTTGCGCCTTCGTGTTAATTTTTGCACTGATTTCGCCGCCGCAGGAGGTTTTTTATGAGTGACAATAACACAAATAACTGGAAGCGACGAGACTTTATTCAAGGACTGGGAGCAACGGCATTTGCTACTGGACTTTCTTCTTGTGCGATTAATGCTAACCGTGCGCCCAAAGGAATATCACAAGCGGCATTGGCGGTGGAACCAGTGGTAGACCCCAAGACACTGGAAAAACCTAACATTACAGTGGGGTATGTCCCGGTAAATGACTGCGCTCCTTTTGCTGTAGCCTGGGAGAAAGGGTTTTTCCGCAAGTATGGTTTAAATGTCACCCTCAGCCGTGAAGCTAGCTGGGGTACGTCTCGTGATGGCATTATTTTTGGTCGCCTCGATGCTTCGCCTGTTGTAAGTGGCGCGGTGATGAATGCGAGAACAGGTGCAGAAGGCGCACGTCATGCACCTTTGTGTGCGGCAATGACCATTCACCGTCACGGTAACGCCATGACGATGAATAAGGCAATGTGGCAGTCTGGGTTGCGTCCTTGGCGAGACTATAACGGCAATTTGGAAGAGTTTGGGCGAGATTTCCGCAATTACTTTGAAAAATTACCAGCCGAGCAACGGGTTTGGGCAGTGGTGCTCAGTTCGGCAATTTATGAATACTTTATCCGCTACTTATCTGCTGCTGCTGGAGTTGCTCCTGACAAAGAATTTCGCATCATTATTGTCCCACCGCCACAGATGGTAGTGAACATGAGAATTGGGGCAATGCAAGGTTATATGGTGGCAGAACCTTGGAATACACGAGCAATTACTGGCAATGATGGAATTGGCTTTACTTTCGCTCAGGGTAGGGAAATCTGGGAAGGACACCCAGACAGACTGTTAGGTGTCATGGAGTCTTTCATCAAAGAAAATCCCAAAACCTATCGCTCCTTGGTTAAGGCAATGATAGAAGCTTGTAGGTATTGTGGTGATCCAAAAAACCGGGAGGAAGTGGCTAAGATTATCACGAATAAGTCATTTACAGGAGCAAAACTCAAATTAACAAAACCAGCAATTGTTGGCGAATACAATTACGGCGGTTTCGATGACAAAAAACGTCTTGTGAAATCGACGGATACAACAATCTTTTTTGAAAAACCTGCCAATCTTGTCAAAGTGCCAAATGACCATTCAACATTTCTGTGGCAATCTCAGAGTATTTGGTTAATGACTCAATCGGCTCGGTGGGGACAAATTAAAGAAATTCCCAAAAATGCTGAAGAATTGGCGCGTCAAGCTTGGCGCACTGACTTGTACCGAGAAATTGCTGCTGAAATGGGAATTGAATCTCCAAAAGAAGATTACAAGCTAGAACAAGCTGAACTATTTATCGACAAAAAAGCTTTTGATCCCAGTGATCCGGTGGGGTATCTCAAGAGTTTTGAGATCAGGGCAAACGCTCCTAAATCTTTCTTCATGTCCTAGCGGACTCGGCAGAGTTCATCATATTGTATTGACTGTCCTTTGTCATTTGTTTTTTGTCTTATATAGATGACTGATAACTAAAGACTAATGACCAATGACTAATGACTAATGACCAATGACTCATTGCAGGAGTGTCAAATGAAATCTACCTCTTTCTCAACAGATGCCTATGATAAGGCTTCACCTCCCACCACTGGATTTCTGGAGATTGAAAATTTATTCAAGTCATATACAAAACCTGATGGGGGTGAATTTGTCGTTTTAGATAATGTCAACTTAACAGTGGGCGAAGATGAATATATTTCTGTTATTGGTCACTCTGGTTGCGGTAAATCGACACTTTTAAAGATTGTCGCTGGCTTAGAAAAAGCGACTTCTGGATTAGTGCGGTTAGATGGCAAAGAAATTCGTAAACCAGGGGCTGAGCGGATGATGGTGTTTCAACACTATTCGCTGTTACCTTGGTTAACTGTGCGGGAAAATATCCGACTTGCGGTAGATGAAGTGCTAAAAGATGCCAATCGGGCTGAAAAAATTAGCATTGTGAACGAACACCTGGCAATGGTAAATTTAACAGCAGCCGCTGATAAGTATCCTGAGGAAATTTCTGGCGGGATGAAGCAGCGGGTGGGTATTGCTAGAGCATTAGCAATTCGCCCGAAAATGCTGCTGATGGACGAACCTTTTGGGGCGTTAGATGCCCTAACTCGGGGGAAATTGCAGCGGCAAGTGTTGGATATCTGGGAAAATCACCGACAGGCGGTCATGATGGTTACCCATGATGTGGATGAAGCGATTTATATGTCGGATCGCATTATTATGATGACCAATGGACCTGCGGCTAATATTGGGGAGATACTAGAAGTACCGTTTCCTCATCCACGCGATCGCGCTGCGATGAGAAACTCAAAAGAGTACTATGATCTCCGCAACTACGCCCTAAATTTCCTAGATCGCTATTTCACTCAAGACGAGTAATCGAAAAACTTCTTAATTCATAATTCGTAATTTCTAATGTTCAAGTCAATTACGGATTATGAATTACAAATTCGTCATTGTTTTTGTAAATTTTTCTTTAGTCAGAGATAAAACTATGAATCTCAAGCCCATATTGGTGCGTCTGCAAAACGCTATCGGAAGAGATGATTTAATTGAGCAAATGGTGTTAATCTCGACACCAGAGACACCTGTATGGAAACAGGGGCAACCTGAAAAATCAGTTAACTTAATCGTTGGTTATAATAGTTCTCCCAACAGTCATACTGCGTTAGATATTGCCTTGTTAATGGCTCATCAAACACTTTTAGCTACAAAGGCGCAAGTCACAGTTCAAGTGGTTTATGTGATCGAGGAAAATCAAAGTAGTAATGCTGCAGATGTCTTACAAAAAGAGGAATTTGCAACTCAGCGAGCAACCGAACAAAATCCTTCACACTGTTCAACAAGCTTCCCCTTAAATGAGTTTGACACAGGTGTGACAACTCAAACAAAAATGCAGGCGAACACAGCCTACTCACAAGAAAGATTAGTAGATAGATTTGCACAAGCAGAAGGTATTTTGCGGCAAGCAAGTTGTCTAGCTGCGGAATGGAAAAGTTCTTTTAAAGCTCATCTTCGGTTTGGTTGCATTGGCAAGGAACTTAGGAAAGTGGTTGTATCAGAAGGTGCAGATTTACTATTACTTGGCTGTAACTCTGTCAATCATCCGATAGTGCAACAGCTCGGTTCTAAGTTCCCCTGTTCAGTACTAGGTATACCCAATTTTGTCAATGAGAAACGCGCTTAGCGGACATAGTTGCGAATGTTGTGGAGAGACACCTAAGTATAGAAGCCCGGTTTCTTAAACCCCTTACCAATAGGATGATTATCCCTATTTCTTCAGAGTACAAAATACCACATACATATATATATTATGTATGTATGTGGTATTTTTTTTGCTAATCTGCAAAAAATCTGGGTGTAATTTCTACCAATACAAGTTGCGTTATAATATGTCATTCTGAGCAAAGCGAAGAATCTTGGGAGATACTACCCTACCCAACCGATGCACCCCCAAAGGGCGTCTAGGGGAACACGCTATGTACCATAGGCACACGCTACGCGTGATTCTTAGTGGATTAACTGTATGCTGAATACATTCTGTGGCGATGCTTGTTATTTAAAGTATTTGTATAAAAATTTAAAGATTTTTTCAAAAAATTAACTTTTATTAATAAAATTTTAACTCCTCGAAAGATTTGAAGTTTTGAAATTGTTTCAATAACCATTTGAACTCTCCCGAGGAGACGACTTGCTTTATGATTCAAAGATGCTACCCTACGGAGTATAGCTTAAAACTATTTCTAGGGAAGTACAAACACATCACATAAGATGTCAGAAAACAAGCAAATGCACAATTCATTGCAATCCCGAAAGGATTAATAACATGAACCCGCCCGAAGGAGAACATAGCAATCATAGTATGGTAGAACCACTTCAAGCAGGATCCAACCAAAATACAAATATTCCTCTCTTTAATAGTACAGATAATAGTACAGAGATGGGAGAAAGCCACAGCTTAGCAAAAGTCAGAGATATTCTTTTTGGTAATCAGATGCGGGAGGTGGAAAGAAGGTTTACCCGCTTAGAAGAGCGTCTGGTTAAAGAATCTGCTGATTTACGGGATGAAACAAGAAAACGTTTAGATTCCTTAGAAACGTACATTAAGAAAGAGGTTGAGTCCATAGCAGATCGGCTAAAAAACGAGCAAGTAGAACGCGGTAAAGCAGTGAAAGCAGTTGCTGAAGAAAACAAAAATATAACGATGTCTTTAGAAAAAAGAATTGCCCAATTTGAAGAAGAAACTGCGAACAGCCAACGAGAAGTTCGTGAGCAAATTCTTAACCAATCTAAAAGCCTACAGGATGATATCCGGCAAAAATACGAAGAAATTGTGGCTTTAGTGCAACAAGAATCTCAAGAACTTCGTATTGCGAAAACAGACCGTTCCTCCCTCGCTGCTCTTTTCTCAGAACTAGCTATCCGATTGAATTCTCAACAATCATAAGGCTTATTAGTTAGTAGTTAGTCGTACTGAGTGATAACTAACAACTAACAAGTAACTAATAACTAATGACTAATAACTAATAACTAATGACTAATGACTACTCAAATAACACTCACGTAGAGCCTAATGATGAACTGAGTGAACTCCGTAGTTTGCTTCTTGGTATTGAACCAGCTAAACTAAACAAATTATACGAGCGATTAGATAACCCACAGATAAAAGCAGAAGATATCAGCCGATTGCTTCCAGAGGCGATTATTTTGCGAACAATGCAAGATAAACAACTGGGCGAAGCAATAGTGCCTACTGTTGAACACGCCATTCAATCCTCTGTTAAACAAGATTTAAATATTTTGTCAACTGCGATTTTTCCCATAATGGGACCAGCCATTCGCAAGGCTATTACCGCAGCTCTCGAAGCAATGGTTCAATCTTTAGATGCTTCTTTAGAGCAAAGCTTTTCTCCACAAAGCCTCAAGTGGAGATTAGAAGCGCGACAGACGGGTAAAACATTTGCCGAAGTTGTGCTGCTTCGCACGCTTATTTATCGGGTGGAACAGGTATTCCTGATTCATAAAAAAACCGGATTAATGCTGCAACATACAGTAGCGCCAAAAGTCAGCGCTCAAGATCCGGATTTGGTTTCAGCCATGTTGACGGCTATTCAAGATTTTGTCAAAGATTCTTTCAATACACAAAAAAATGATGGGCTTCAAAGTTTGCACTTTGGAGAACTCACCATTTGGATTGAAGAAGGACCACAGGCAGTACTGGCAGGTATAATTCGGGGAACTGCTCCCCAAGAATTAAGATTAGTTTTTCAAGAAGCAATAGAAAAAATTC
This sequence comes from Scytonema sp. PRP1, assembly GCF_036697665.2. Taxonomy (NCBI): domain Bacteria; kingdom Bacillati; phylum Cyanobacteriota; class Cyanophyceae; order Nostocales; family Scytonemataceae; genus Scytonema; species Scytonema sp. PRP1. The sequence continues at coordinate 79,983 of NZ_JBAHYJ020000120.1, forward strand.
ATCTGAAGCTAAACAGAGAACTTATTTTTTTTCAAGGAGAAACAGAGCCATTTGTAGCCGGTAGACCTGAGATAGAAGCTTGTTTGGAGGCTCGGTATCAAGCTCCAACAAAAAAAAATTATATTTCTGCCCGGACTTTATTAGGCACAGTAGCTATTGGTTTGGGAATTTGGAGCTTTTTTGCTATTCGAGATCATCTGCGTTGGAACGCCTATATAGAAAAACTGAACTCTCAGCCTGGAATTGTCGTGATTAAAGCTGACAAGCGAGGTGGAAAATATTTTATTTATGCAATGCGCGATCCATTAGCAGTAGACCCCAAGATGCTGATAAAACAAGCAAATCTCAATCCCAAAAGAGTTATCAGCCATTGGACGCCTTTCCTGTCGTTTGAACCAGCAATTATCAGCAAAAGAGCTGAGGAATTACTTCAACCTCCAAGAACTGTAGCCGTGAAAGTAGATGAAAAAGGTATTCTTTATCTCAGTGGTTCTGCACCTCGTCAGTGGATTCTAGAAGCGAGGAAATTATGGCGTTTTATTCCAGGAATTACTCAATTTCAGGATAAGAATCTTATTGACATAGAACTAAAGCATCTTGAGTCATATAAAAATCAGATTGAACAAGAATTGCTATTTTTTTCTGAAGGAACAACAGAGTTTTTCCCAGGGGAAGATAAGAAACTTAAGAATCTTGTACTGCAAATACAAAAACTTTTGGATGCTGCCAAATACGTTGATAAAAATGTAGGTATTCAAATAGTGGGACACACTGATCTAACTGGAACAGAAACAAGAAACATCGCACTCAGTCAAGCCCGTGCCAATAAAATCCTTTCTTATTTAGTTTCCCAAGGAATCAATACGAGCAATTTCACTACTATAGGTGTGGCTAACACCCAACCTTTACAGTCGGGATTGGTAGAAGATAAGAAATTGAGCCGCAGAGTATCTTTTAAAATCTTACTGTCTGACCAAGCTAAATAAGGATTATCCGTATATGCTCCAAAAGAAAATTTGTATGGTGGGTGCATTTGCCACGGGGAAAACTAGTTTAGTATCACGTTTTGTTAATAGCATTTTTTCTGATAAGTACCAGACTACTGTCGGGGTAAAAATTGACAAAAAAACAGTTAATCTTGGAGATAAAGAGTTAAATCTTATTCTTTGGGATCTGTATGGAGAAGACGAATTTCAGAAAGTGCGCATGTCCTACTTGCGAGGGTCTTCCGGTTATTTATTAGTTGTGGATGCAACTCGACACAATACTTTGGAAAAAGCCTTGAATTTACAAAACAGAGTAGAAGAAACAATTGGTCAAGTTCCCTTTATTTTGGTAATAAACAAATCGGATTTAGCTGATGAATGGGAAATAAGTAACTCCGAAATCGACGAGCTGAGGCAGAAAGGTTGGACGGTTATTAAAACTAGTGCAAAAAGTGGTTTGGGTGTAGAAAAAACTTTCCAAACTCTTGCTTCTAGAATATTGGAGGGATAAATAATGTTGGATTTTCCTGTTCCGGTTATTGCTTATCTTCTCAATTTCATCGTAGATCAACGTTCTCTTGCCTATCTTTTAGTTAATAAAGATGGCTGTTTGTCAGCTTGGGGCGGTAAACTATCAGTATACGGACTTACAAATTTACAAGAAGGGAAGAAAGTAGGACAGCAAGTTTTTTTTCTGGAAGGTCTTTTACCACTAGATGATTTTCCTTTATTTTTGCCTTGTATAAAAACGGAATACAGCATTTGTGCAGATCTCCATATTTTCTCTTCACAGGAAGGAGATTGGGTGTTGCTGTTAGATGCTACCTGGGATGAGATTCATGTAGGCATGATACAACAACAACTAAACTCTTCCAGACTGCTGTAGAAAAAAATTTCTATAATAGAGAATTACTGGATATTGGTTGAAAAAATTTGGTTTTGGCTTGTCTAAGTCATCAAGGGTTCTATGACAGCAGACATTTTGGCAGCATTGAATATTTTAGTATTGGAACGGTTAGATGTTGATTCATTCAGCATCACTGGAACCGTACCAGATTGGTTAACTGACTTTTGTCCTAAAAAGGTTGTATTGGAAACAGGGAGACTTATACTCAAAGAAGTCTTTCCATTTTTAGAAAACTTTTTAATTGATGCTGAAGAATTTTGGCTCTTAAGAGCAGAAAAAAAATTAAAATCTGGTATATGGTATCAACTTGATTTGTCTGGTAAAGAATCTCATTTTGAAGCTATAGCCGTTTATGTAGATAGCAAAAAATATTTATTAATAGAATCGCTTGATGAAACTTATAAGGAGAAGCAATATATTATTCAAAAAGCACGAGAAAATGAATTATATTATCAGTATATTGTGAAAGAAAACCAGAAAAAAGAAGTTTTAATTCACTGTATTATACATGATATGGCAGGACAATTAAGTGCTATTCATGGCTGTCTTAGTCTCTTACAGTTTGAAAATTTCACACAACAAGTCAGAGACATTTTAGAAATCGGTAAAATACAATGCCACAGGCAAGAGATGCTCATACGCGAAATATTGGATGGATTTTCTGCTGAAGTCAAATCCTTGGAGACATTTGCAGTCGATCTTGATAAGGCACCGAGTGCCCTGATATCTGCACAGGACATTATCCAACTTTTATCTCCTTCTTTTGCACTTAACAAAATGCAGTTACGGCTAGCTGCCAATATTGATGTGACAGCAGATTGGAGAGTCATCGGTGATGAATCGCGTTTAAATAGGGTGATTGCAAATTTGGTAGAAAACGCTTTTCGTCACAGTCCTCTAGAGTCTACTGTGACAATTGGTTTAGAACAGGATGGAGATTATATTTTAGTCAGTGTGGATGATGAAGGTTCCGGTGTCCCTGCGGAAAATCTAGAGAGTTTATTTCAAAAGTTCTCTCAAGGAAAAGGTAAATCAGGTAGAGTTGGGCTAGGGCTTTATTCTTGCCGCATTACAGTTGAACGTTGGGGAGGGAAGATTGGTTATTCCCCTCGTCCAGAAGGTGGTTCCCGATTTTGGTTCCGCCTACCAAAACCAAGACGAAATGAATGAGTAGGACCCCTCTTGGGGTGCTACTCAACTCTAACTGATGACTAGTATCCAATAAAGTGTAGAACATCACGTAATACGCTGAAGCCAGCCAAGTCCCAAAGCAAGTAAGCCAGAAAACCAATCATTGCCAACCGACCGTTCCACAGTTCAGCTTGAGGATTCCAGCCAAACAGAAAAGCATTGCGGTCTACGCCGTTATATTCTTTAGCAACAGGTGGTAAATCAGTAGCGGGACGACTTTCCATTGTTTTTTCCTCCAAGATTAAGTTGGTTTTTACGAGTTTAATTTTTAGTAGCCGATCAAGTGCAGCACGTCACGTAGAACGCTGTAACCAGCCAAATCCCAAAGCAGGTAAGCTAGAAAACCAATCATTGCCAAGCGACCGTTCCACAGTTCAGCTTGAGGATTCCAGCCAAACAGAAAGGCGTTACGGTCTACGCCGTTATATTCTGTAGCTACGGGTGGTAAATCAGTGGTAGGGCGAGTTTGCATTTTTCTTCTCCAAAATTAAATTTTTATTAGTCTTTTGTTCTTTACAAACGACTAATGACTAGTAACCAACCAAGTGCAGCACATCACGTAGGACGCTGTAGCCAGCCAAATCCCAAAGCAAGTAAGCTAGAAAACCAATCATTGCCAAGCGACCGTTCCATAGTTCAGCTTGGGGATTCCAGCCAAACAGAAAAGCATTACGGTCTACGCCGTTGTATTCTGTAGCAACGGATGGTAAATCAGTAGCAGGACGAGTTTCACGACTTTGCATTGTTTTTTCCTCCAATATCAAGTTGGTTTTTAGGACTTTAATTTTTAGTAGCCGATCAAGTGCAGCACGTCACGTAGGACGCTGAAACCAGCCAAATCCCAAAGCAAGTAAGCTAGAAAACCAATCATTGCTAAGCGACCGTTCCATAGTTCAGCTTGAGGATTCCAGCCAAACAGAAAGGCGTTACGGTCTACGCCGTTATATTCTGTAGCTACGGGTGGTAAATCAGTACTGGGGCGAGTTTCCATTTTTTTTTCCTGGTTCATGTTTAATTTGTTTCTTGACTTTACTGTAGCTATTTACAACTGGGCTGCTTTCTGTCAATGGGTACAAACTATCAGCACCTCTTGTGGACGATTATCTGAACAGTGTTTTCTTGGATAAATCCACCTACAGAGAGTGCAAAAAAAAGTATTTGTAAATAAATGTAACAACGTTAACGAAAAGCTAGATTTTACTTAATCAATTCCTGTTAAAAAGCGATGAAAAATAAAAAAGAAAATATTTGTCACCATAGTAGGTACCCAATCACTAAAATCACCGCTAGACAAATTCAATTCCCCTGGCTTGGACTTAAAGCTTAAAAGCCTACCTCCGTAAGCTTTGCTTATGAGTTAGCAAGTTATAGTCTTTTGGGAATTTATCAATTTTTGTAAGGAATCTAATCTAGAACAAACAAAGAAGGATAAAAAAAGAGCAAGGGAGAAAATACTCAATTTTTTACTTCACAACAAAGAATTTGGATTTTAGGCTTCATTACACTCTTGTTTTTGTTACTGATTTAATTAGGTAGAAAAACTTCATACCATGCAGTAGAAGATTTTCAAACTTTGGAGAGATGCTGAAAGCACCATGATTCCACGATTGTATAGCTCAAGAGTTGGGTATTGTGACAGATAGAAAATTTATTCTCATGTAACTTTTAATCCCCACCGACTTGAGCTATAGAGGAAGGAATTAGGATGTTTCAGAGTATGCACATTATGCTGGCACTGTATAAGTCACTGTTTTGGGTGGCACAAGCGCCAGTGACTAACCAGACAGATGTCTCTTTTGGATTTGGACCACACTTTTTTTTCGCTTTAGTCTCAGGTGTGATCCTGGCTTTTGCCTTACAATTAGTTCTCACAAACCTCTCAGTTGCTGCTGGGATTTCCTACCTAGGTCGTCCATCTGATTCTGATGGAGATCATCATGGAGAAGTTGGAAGTGTGGGCGGTACCATTCGCAAAATAGGCACGGCGGTGGGATTGTGGACATTAATCACTGTGACTATTGCGCTTGCCATTGCTTGTTTCCTAGCTGTGAGACTCAGTCTTTTTGGAGATTGGTCTCCAGTTAAGGGAGCAATTTTAGGGTTGGTGATTTGGGGAGCGTACTTCTTACTGTTGGTGTGGGTGAGTTCAACCACAGTGGGTTCGTTAATTGGCTCGTTGGTCAACACAGCAACTTCCGGCTTACAGGCGATTATGGGGACAGCAACCGCCGCGTTGGGGGCAAAAGCTGTCAATCAGCAAGTGGTAGCAACAGCTGAAGCAGCAGCGTCCGCCATGCGTCGGGAAATAGGCAGTGCGATCGACCCCGGCACTATCAGGGATAAGGTAGAAGATTATTTAGAAATGGTGCGTCCGCCAGAACTGGATTTATCCAAAATTCGGGGCGAATTTGAAAGGTTACTCAAAGATCCTCAAGTGATGGCGATCGCCGGTAGTACAGCCGCAGGTGGTGCAGTTCTTAGCAACATCGACCGCCAAAAGTTTGTTGATCTAGTTAGCAGTCGCACTGACCTCTCGAAACGAGATATTAACCGCATTGCTGATACATTGTATAAAGTTTGGCAGCAGACGCTGGGTCAACAACAACCAACGCAAGACCGTTTGGGAGAATTGGTTGAGTATCTCAAATCAATGGCACCCGGACAAACCCGGACAGATGAACTCAATGCCAAGCTGGATCAGCTGATGGCAGAAATGCGTGCTACAAAAGACGCTAACCAAAGGGCAACCCAAGAAGTGGCTCCTGGTCCAATTCAACGGACAGTCCAGCAGGCAATAACCTCGTTGACTGGCGTTGTGTTGGGACGAGCCGATTTGTCAGACATAGATGTAGAAAAAATCTTAGGTGCGATCACAAACGCTAAAGATAAAGTCACAGATCAAGCAGATAAGTTAGGTCTTCCCACGCCAAAGCAGCCTTATAGCCCCATTCGTGCTGATGTGGAAAACTACCTGCTCAACGCACATTCTTGGCAACTGAATTCAGAAAAAAGTGCCCAAGAATTTCGTGACGTTCTTTACGATCCAGCCGCCGATCCCGGAACAGTGCGGGGAGAGTTAGAGCAACTTTCTCGCAGCGATTTTGTCAATATTCTCAAACAAAGGGGTCTGTTGACCCAAACAGAAATTCAGCGGATAGCAGATCGGTTGGAAGTGAGCCGCCAAGAAGTTCTACTTGCAGCGATCGCAGAGGAAGAAAAAGAGGTCGTCCAAGACTTGCAACGCCGAGTCGAAAGCTATCTGCTTGTGACTCCTAAATCAGATTTGACTGCGGAAGGCATACAGCGGGATTTCAAACCGTTGCTGGAAGACTCAGATGCAGATTACGAAACTCTATCTCGGCGACTGGCTCAGTTTGACCGCCAAGAAATGCGGGAAATCCTGCTAGAGCGCAATGACATTAATCCTGAGGAAGCAGACACAATCCTTGAGCAGTTGGAAAAACAACGGGATCAAGTTTTAGTCGAATCCAAAGGAATTGCAGACCAAGCGAAATATCAGGCTGAATCGCTGTGGCTGAATTTAAAATCTTATCTGCGGAACACAGGCAAAGATGAACTCAACCCTGATGCTATCCGCGCTGAGGTGAAAAGACTTTTAGACGATCCGCAAGCAGGAATTGCGGAAATTAGGACGCGTTTGTCTCGTTTTGACCGCGATACTTTAGTGAAATTACTGAGTCAGCGGCAAGACTTGAGCGAAGACCAAGCTAACCAAATCCTTGACACTGTTGAGGAAAACTGGAGTAACATTCGCCACGTACCAAGAAACGTGGCAGATAAAGCTAAGGAGCAATACGACACCGTAACAACCACAATTGCAGATTACCTGCGCAACACTGGCAAAGACGAACTCAACCCCGAAGGAATTCAGAGGGATTTGAATAGACTGTTCCAAAATCCACAACAAGGAGTTGTTGCACTGCGTCGTCGGTTGTCACAGCTTGATAGAGACACCTTGGTGAAGTTACTGAGTCAACGTCAGGATTTGAGTGAAGACCAGGTCAATCAAGTCATTGATTCGATGCAAACTTCAATCCGCGACATGATACGTGCGCCTCGTCGCCTAGCCACCCGAACTCAGCAAAACGTGCAAAATTTCCAAGCTTATCTGGAAGCGTACCTGCGGGGGAGTGGCAAGGAAGAACTGAACCCAGAAGGTATCAAGCGCGACTTACATCTGTTGTTGCACGATCCACAAGTGGGGATTGAAAGTATAGGCGATCGCCTTTCGCATTTTGACCGCTCCACCATTATCACCCTGCTGAAACTGCGGGAAGACCTAACAGATGACGAAGCGGCACAGATTGCGGATACCATGATATCGGTGCGTGACCAGTTTGTGGAACAAGTGCGGGGTATTCAGCGGCGCATTCAAGATGTGATTGATGGAATTTTTGCCCGCATTCGCGACTACCTCAACTCTTTGGATCGCCCAGAACTGAACTACGATAGCATTAAGCGCGATGTTCGCACGTTGTTTGATGACCCGCAAGCAGGGTTTGATGCATTGCGCGATCGCCTGTCTTCATTCAACCGCGAAACCCTAGTCGCAATTATGAGTTCCCGTGAGGATATCTCCGAGGAAGACGCTAACCGCATTATCGACCAAATCGAACGCGCACGAAACAACGTCTTGCAACGGGCAGAACGCATCCAGCAAGAAGCACAGCGACGCTTAGAAGAAGTGAAGCATCAAGCACAGCAACAAGCCGAAGAAACACGCAAAGCCGCTGCATCAGCAGCTTGGTGGCTATTTGCTACAGCGCTTGTGTCGGGCATCTTTTCAGCAATTGCGGGAGCAGTCGCTGTCGTTGTATTAGTGTAGTTTAATACTTTATTTGTATTGAGCAATCTCAGCCTCTCATATGAGAGGCTTTTTTGTTGGAATTACGACACCCTACACTCTCTAAAATCTTTCCAGTAACTTGATGAAAGCTGCACCAATAAACAAGCCTGTAACTTGCGCCAAATAGCCAATGCTCACTGGGTTAAAGCCACCAGGAATATTTAAACTGCCAATCCCGTAAAAAATCTGTTGCACAAACCACCAAAATACATAGAAAGACGCTGGTAGTTGTACGGGAATAAATATAATCAAAAGGGGTAGAATACTGTCAATTTTAGCTTTGGGAAATTTAAGCACATAAGCTCCTAAAATAGCTGTAATCGCCCCATTCGCCCCAATGAGTAGCACCGTTAAGCTGGGTTCAGCTAAAATTTGTACTAGCCCAGTCAGGATGCCACAAACCAAGTAAAATAATAAAAATCGTCCAGAGCCAAGAATACTTTCCAGAGTTTTGCCAAAAACCCACAAAAATATCAAATTTCCTAAAATTTGACTAAAACTACCGTGGAGGAACATTCCCGCAAGTAGTGAAGTCGAACGCATTAGCACAACTATCCAAGCAGCTGAGTTTCCAGTAAGTGCATTTGCACTAGCTGCACTAATTTGTGCTGGAACCACACCCCAGCTATTTACAAAATTGCCTAATTCACCACCAAGCTCTAGTTTCAGTTCCCATAAGAATAAGGCAATGTTGATACCAATCAGACAGTAAATAATGATTGGCTTTCTACGCGTGAAAAAGAAAATGTTATCGCTAATAGGAATCATATTAAGGAGTCATTAGTCATTAGTTATTAGTCATTAGTTGTAGAACTCTCGGATGGCGCGTCTTTACATGAGTTATTAGTTATTCTTTTTGTCCCCCTTATCCCCTTCAATACTCGCTTCGTCTACTGTCACGCTTCTCATCGACCCATAAAAGAAGCTGTGGCAAGATGGAAATCAGACTGTACTGCATTAAACTAGGCTAACCAAATGTTGGGAAACACACTTGTTGGACGATACCAAATTATTAGTCATTTGGGAGGAGGGGGATTTGGTGAAACGTTTGTTGCTTGTGATACTCACTTACCTGGCTCACCTCAATGTGTAGTCAAAAAACTCAAGCCCCAAGCTAATGACCCTGATACTTTGCAAACAGCCAGACGCTTATTTGATACAGAAGCTCAAGTTTTGTATCAATTAGGCATTCATGACCGCATTCCTCAACTTCTAGCCTACTTTGAGGAGAACCAAGAATTTTATCTCGTACAGGAATTTATCGAAGGTCATGACCTTAGTCAAGAAATCATACCAGGAAAACCTTTAAGTCAAGACCAAGTTATTTGCCTGTTACAAGAAATTTTACAGATTTTAGAGTTTGTCCATCAGCAAAAGGTCATTCACCGTGATATCAATCCCCGAAATATCATTAGACGCAAGCCGGATGACAAGTTAGTTTTGATTGACTTTGGAGCCGTCAAACAAATCACAACCCAAGTCATTATTCCTAATGGAAAAACAAAATTTACCGTTGCTATCGGGACTCCTGGATACATTCCCAGCGAACAAGCTCAAGGAAATCCAAAATTCAGTAGTGATATTTATGCTTTAGGGATACTTGGTATACAAGCACTCGCTGGCTTATCTCCTGAGCAACTCGATTTAGATGCAGAGACGAGTGAGATTATATGGCAACATACCTCTGTTAGTGAGGATTTTGCTAAAGTTTTAGACAAAATGGTGCGCTATGACTTTCGGGAACGTTATGGTTCTGCAGGGGTTGTCCTACAAGCTTTGCATGATTTAAACAAATCTCAATCTCAGACAATGGCATTGAGTTCTCCCTTATTGCAAAATCCTATAAAAAATCCTTTAAAAACAATTAATAAACCTAAAAAAAATATAGTATTAAAGTTTTTAGGTGCCATGAGTTTAATCGGGATAGGTGTCGGTTCATCTATATATATTGTCAATGCTATCAATTCTGCAAATTCCACCGAATTGTATAAGCAAGCCAACACACTATACGAGTTACAACGTTATCAAGATGCTTTATCGACATATGAAAAAGCGGTCAACATCAGACCAGAATACGCTCAAGCATGGAATGGACAAGGGAAAACTCTGTATGAGTTGAAAGAATATAAGGAAGCACTTGCGGCTTATGATCAAGCAATTCAATTAGAGCCTGATTATTTGCCAGCTTGGAGTGGGCGTGGTTTTACACTGAATCAGTTGCAAAGATACCAAGAAGCAATTGCTTCCTTTGACAAAGCATTGCAATTACAAAATAACTATCCGGAAGTCTGGAATGCGAAAGGAGAAGCTTTAGCTAAATTAAATGAATATGACCAAGCGCTTAAATCTTATGACAAAGCTATTGAATTGAATAAAGAATATTATGGAGCTTGGTACAATAAAGCATTGTTGCTACAAAATATAAAACGTTACGATGAGTCAATTTCCGCTTATGATAAAGTGCTTGAATTAAAGCAAGACTATGAAAGAGCTTGGTATAACAAAGGCAATGCCTTGGTGAATATGCAACGCTACCAAGATGCGATCGCAGCATATGACAAAGCTGTACAATACAAGCCAAAATTTTACCAAGCTTGGTTATCCAAAGGTAATGTACTTCTCAATTTGCAACGCTATCCAGAAGCTCTTGAATCTTTTGAACAAGTCATTAAATACAATCGCAAGAACTATCAAGCGTGGTATGGTCGCGGCTGGTCATTACATCAAATAAAACGCTATGAAGAAGCAGTTACATCCTATAATCAGGCAATTGAATTGAATCGTAAAAACTATCAAGTATGGTATAACCGGGGAAATTCACTTTACAATTTAAACAAATACCAAGAAGCAATTTTATCCTATAATAAATCAGTTAATTACGAACCGAAACATTACGAAAGTTGGTATAGTAGGGGCAATGCTCTGTTTAATGTAAAACGTTATTCAGAAGCTATTGCCTCATACAATAAAGCAATTAAAATAAAGCCAGATTATCAACAAGCAATAAACGCCCGTAATCAAGCACAACAGTTAGTTCCTCCTCCCGAGTCCACAGTCATCAGTCCATAACTTAAGTTTGTTAACTGTTGACTGTCGACTGGGAACTGTTAACTGTTGACTATCGAATATTTACCTCTTGTAATTGGTTCCCTAAATCAAAAGATTTTATATTCGTAGCAGAACTGTTGCTGATAAATGGTTGATTCATATTTACAGAAGCAGGTGTTTTTGATGAAGCTATTTTTTCACCTTCTGATGAAGTTATTTTTTCACCTTCAACTTGCACAATGCGCTGCTTCTGAGAATATTCTATCAGTTTAGCTTGAGCTGTAGCAGATACAGGAGTATCTTTAGGAACTTGTTGGAGAAACTTGACAGCAGCGTCAAAGTCACCCTCTGCTGCTTTGTTGTAAGCTTTTTGTAACAAGTAAGCAGCTCTAATTTGCTTTTTCTGATTGTACTCAGCTAACTTTTGTTGAACGATTGTCCCTGCAGAACTTTCTTCCGGAATTTGATTGAGATAATCTAAAGCGCCACTGAAATCTTTTAATGATGCTTTTTCATAAGCCTGGGCTAATAAATCTTTGCTTTGTGCTTCAAGATTTGCTTGTGCTTGTTGAACTAATTTATCTGTTTTTGATTGCCAATGCAAAATATCAGGAACTTGAGATCCTGCACGCACTACATCTGCCCAACGACGCTCATTGAAAGCTTGTTGTGCTGCGTTGTATTGTTGGGCTGCATTATCCCATTGCTTTTGCCATTCGTCAATGCTAGCTTGCGCGTCAGGATAAATATTACTGTTCGAGGGGATTGATTTAGCTAGAGCAATTGCTCCGTTCAAATCCCCACCTTGATATTCTTCAGTTGCTTTATATAGTTTTTCTGTTTCTGAATAAGTTGGAGTGTTATGTATTATGGAGTAGACTCCAAATCCCATCACCAATGAATTAGCCGCCAACCCCACCTTCATTCCTGTCAACAGTGGAGAGGAATTTGGAGACACTGGACGTCTGCGCTTGCCATTTAGTCGATCTTTTGGCTGATTTTTTTCATATTCTTCTGAAAAAATGGTGTAATCAACATCTATGATGTATGAGCGTGGATCTTCCAACAGCATTTGCTCAAGCGATCGCAATGCATCACCTGCTGATTTAAAACGTTCTTTGTAGTCGTAGCGAATCATTTGGCTGATCACAGCAGCTAGATAATCGCTGACTGGCGTGTTTTGAAAACGCCACATAATCTCATTTGTTTGAGGATCTATTTTCAATTGCAGCGGTGTCAACCCTGTGAAAGCCTGAATCGCAATCATGCCTAAAGCATAAATATCACTATTAGGTTGTGTGTGACCAACAAATTGCTCTGGTGGAATGTAACCTAGCGAAGTGACAGGAATTTGATCTAAAGGCAATACCGCATCGACGATTTCAAAGTCAATTGGCTGAATTGAACCAAAATCAATCAGAACTAACTTGCCATCATAAGCGCGTCTGATCAAATTTTCCGGCTTGACGTCGCAGTGAATCACACCTTCAGAGTGAACAAAGTCTAAAATCGATAAAACATCTTGTAAAAATTGAATAACTTCACTTTCACTCCACAGATAACCCAAATTGGGATCGATTGGTAGTTCTGCAGTGAGTGCATGTCCTTCCACAAACTCTTGTACTAAGTAAAAGCGTTCATGTTCTTCAAAGCAGGATAAAAGTTCGGGAATTTGCTCATGGTGTCCCAAGTGCTTCAGTGTTTCGGTTTCTGTAAGAAAACGTAACCTAAGGGTTTGTAAGTAGCTTGGTTGGAAACTGGTAACCTTGAGCTGTTTAACAACGCATTTAGGATTCTCTGGATTCTCAATGTCTACAGCAACGTATGTTTCGCCAAATACCCCTGCTCCCAGGGTTTGGACGACTTGGTAACGTCCTTGTAATATTTTACCGATCATGTGGTTCGTCATTAGCTAGTTACTTAGTCACTGCTTATATAGGTTTTCTAACATTGCCTCATGTTTCCGGAATTCCTGATTAAATTAAATGAAAACAGCGCTGAATAAAGCGCTAAGTTCTTAAATCAGAGTCAGTTTTTTATAGTTGTTATTACGGATAAGATGATTTTATTACGTACGTAATACTACAATAATTATCAAGAAAGTATGAAGTATGTAATATTGCCACTGCTGTCAAATATGGCAGTTTGCAGCCCGGAGTAAGGTACACCAAAGAAATAATGAACCACTCATGGGACACTCGTGGAACATAGATAAATAATTATTTTATTCAAATCAGAAGCGCTATATTCGCGATATTGCTAACCTGGTCTCTGTGCCAGTTAGTGTATCTTAGCTCTTCAGTATTTCTACTGTGAAAATTTATTGTCAGGTTGCTTTTCCTCTACCTGAGATTTATCTGTTAAATTGGTGACCTGATTGTTTACCGAAAATTTGGGTTTAAAGCCCCGCCCTAGTCCCTAGCCTTTTCATTTTCTTGTTCGAGCACCTCAGAATCTTGCAAAGGCTTCACTACCCGTGCGATCGCCTGTTGTATAAACTTCTTAATAAACTCATCCCGACGATTGAGTTGAAACTGTCGCTGCACAACTTCCGTCATTCCCCCATCACCCCAATCCTGATCATGACGAAAATATTCAATAAAACTTTTCCCAGCAATCCGCGTCAAATAAGCCGCTGTCACGCCTTGAATTGCCCGCCCAACAATAAAAGTAGCGACATTGAGCTGCAAGGCGGTAGTCAGTAACTGTATAGCTCCCTTAACAATACCTAAACTAGCTAGAGTTTTCCCTAAAGACAGCGCTAATTCCTTTCCACGTTCCAAATTCAATTCACAGCCGTAAACTCTGCCAATTTCCACTACCATTTGAGCATTGACACCGGCTGTTGCCAACATATCCACCACTGGTAGAGGTGTCACCGAAACCACGCCAGCAACAATCCACTGAAATCGCTCTACAATTTTGTCAGCTTGACGGCGACGCTGAGCATCAATGAGTTTCTTCGCTTCCTCTCCCAGTCGTACAGATTGCAGGAGAATATTATCTGCCACCAAATCTTCACCCTCAGCCCGTAAAATAGCCGCCATTCGCCGGAGTAAGGGGAGAATTTCCGGTTCAGGCTGGAAAATTTCGCTATTTTCCAGGTGTACGGGTTGGGGATTCGCGGCGATCGCCACCACATCACTCGCTGGGATCAATCCCCGCACTCGCTGACGCAACCTTGCCAAAATCGCTTCTTTGTCCTCGTCTGTATACAAATCAGTTTTATTGAGGACAACCACAGACCGTTTACCGATTTCAGCCAATGCTCGTAACGGCTCAAATTCTGACTGCCGGATGTCATTATCCACTACAAACAACAGTAAATTTGCTTCCGTTGCCAGTTCTCGTGCTAGTTGTTCCCTCTCGGTTCCCGCCACCCCTGCTTCTAAAATTCCTGGCGTATCCGTAAATAAAATTTTGCGCTCTAATCCCTTCAACCTTAGACAATAAGTTTGCCCCACCTGAGTCGTTCCCATTGGTGCATCTACCTTGCCCACCATGCGTCCCATCACTGCATTCACCAGAGAAGTTTTGCCAGCACTTCCAGTGCCAAACACCACAACTTGAATTTCGCCACCAGCTAAATTCGTCTCAATCTCCCGCGACTTACTCAATAAAGCTTGGCGTGCAACTTCATCTTGAATTTGCGCCACCTGTTGCCTGACAGCATCTAAAGTAGAAGACGCCGCATCAGATTTGGCAGCAGGGACTTGTACGCTTGGGCGTTGTCTGCGTTGGCGCTGACGATTTTCGCCTCGCCCAATCACCACTACATAGTAGACAAACGTGGCAATTAAAGCTGCTATAAGGAGAATGAACAACAGCAGTAGCAGATTACCCAGCAACGGCGCTGAGTAGGAGAATTGCCAGTAAAGCCGACTTAGAGAATCAATCAGCCACAGGCTGAGTCCCAGAATAACGATGAGACCAACAATCAGCGTGACTATGCGCGACACAGGCATGGTTGGCACAAACTAAAGGATACGTACCCAGATGCTTCCCATGTTAATAGTTTCAATGTTTTTCACCACGGTGTTGACCGAAAATAATGGGATACAAGCCCCGTCCTAAAGGAGCGGCTTTTCTTCTTTAAGCTTATCAATCCAATCTTCTATAAGCTGAGTCATAGTCTTTTCCCTTTGTCTGGCAATTCGTCTCAGTTTTTCAAGTCTAGACTTAGAAACTCGTAAACTTAATCTTTCCCTCTCCATTTTATCTACCCAATATCTATCCAAATATGTTCTCATAAATGTATTGATTCAAGTGAGCCTGGTTGTGAAAGCAAGATATCAGTATCGTTTATATAGGGGCGCTTGCGGCGCATGGCAGTTGAGGTTTTACATGGTAACTAAAGTGGGCCGTAACCCACCATTGTTTCGGTGGATTACTACAAATTGGAGATTTTTTTTAGTTGGAAGTCCCTTATTCTTATGATTAGACCACACATCGTAGGTGTTCCCTACCCATAAAACTTATGTAATGGAGATTTTTTTTTAGAAAAAGCTTATCTATTACTAAATGCTCAGAAACAAGTAGTAGTTGGTATGTCAAAATTTGGTTTTGTTAGCATAAGTCAACAAGGAGAAAAAGCTCATGGGACTTTTTGACCAAATTATCAATGCAATTGACAATTCCAATCAGCAAGGTAATGCCGGGCAATTGGGTAATATTCTCAATACTGTGCAGCAAGTGAGTAATAGCACTGGTACAGACCCCTCAACAATGCAATCTGCTTTAGGGATTGTGGGTAACTATGTGCGTTCTGCTTTACAACAAAAGCAAGCCACAGAAGGTAACGAAGCAGCGCAAAATGTGGTGAATCAATTTGGCGGTACTTCGCCTAATCCTCAAGCCGTTAACTCACTTTTCGCTCCTTTTTTACAACAGCAGTTGGCTGAGACTGTTGCCCAGCGTACAGGATTAAATGCTGGTATGGTTCAACAATTACTACCGATTTTGGTTCCTGTGGTGCTGAATCTGTTGAAATCTGGAGCAAATTCTCAAAATCCTCAAGCAGGAGGAAATCCTGTGTTGAACTCTTTTCTAGATTCTGATCGCGATGGCGATGTTGATATTATGGACGCCATACAGCTAGCTAGTCGGTATTTGGGACGGTAAAACTTTGAACCGCAGATGCACGCACCCTCGACGCAGATAATTTTGCCTTATATGCCAATACGGTTGGTGATAAGACTTGATCCTCCCTAACCCTCCTTAAAAAGGAGGGAATTAAGCCCAATTCATCGGGGCTTGGGGGGATCTTCTATAACCGAACAGCACTAACTGAACTGTATTGCCTTATATCCGCATCTATCAGCGGTTGCAATTTTAGATTTGGGATTTAATTTAAAATTTAAAATCCCAAATTTAATTTTATTGATTTTTTACATATCACTTTTTCACTAAGATATATGCTGTCGCATATTCAGGCAGTTGCCTGATATGCTGGTCAAAATCTTTTCGACTTTGAAAAACACCTGCTAAAAAATCAAGTTGATGAAGATTGGGTAAAAATGCTCCGCCTGTATCTGACAGAACTCCCAATTGCAGTTGTTTGCGTCCACCTTTGGTATACTCAAGAACAATCACTCTACCCAAACCAATATTTAGGACATCTCCAGCAAAAGTCACTCCTGGTTTAATAGAAATTTTTGCATCTATCTTATATCCATAACCTTTGATAGCATCAACCTCTCTAAAATACCAATAGCGTTTTTGTGCTGTTGCTTTGACTCCTCGAAGGTAAGGCATTTCATTGTTTCTATCAACATTAAAAAGTCCTTTAGTTCCGTCAGTAAAATTAATCAATATTGTTCCCTCCATCAACGCTTCTTCTAAGCCCTCTCGAGTTAGATAAGCAAGAGGTTCAACCTTACCAAATTCTTTCCCACCTGGCTCATAAATCCCTGACAAAACATCCTGCTTTGTATACTTCGTGTAGAATTTGTTGCCAGTATTGTCTTTTAAGCTATAAATTGGTGTATTGAAAGTAGATGTTTTTTTGTGAGAACCTGGATGAGTAAAAACAGCATACTTTGTAATTCGCAATTGTTTTTGATTGGGAGTTTGAGAGTTATATGCAGACCATTTAATCACGCGAAAATTGGTGTTGATAAAATTAGGGTCTTGTAAACGAGTCGCTCGATTATTGGCAATATCTTCCTGTAAGACAGAAATCATGAAATCCAAGGTTTTGAGGATGTCTTGTACATTAACTCCTTGAGCGCCAAGTAATCCTGTACGTAGAACAGTTGGGTCTTCGGAAGCGTAGTCTTGGTAATATTTTCTAGTATTGGAGAGAACGCTTAATAAGTCTGCTTGATTGAAATTTACCTTCGTGGTAGGCAGTTTTCCTGAAGTGAAAACCTGACCGCTCTGAACACTAAATTTATACTTTTGCAACTCATCAATG
This sequence comes from Scytonema sp. PRP1, assembly GCF_036697665.2. Taxonomy (NCBI): domain Bacteria; kingdom Bacillati; phylum Cyanobacteriota; class Cyanophyceae; order Nostocales; family Scytonemataceae; genus Scytonema; species Scytonema sp. PRP1. The sequence goes on from NZ_JBAHYJ020000120.1 coordinate 97,397, forward strand.
ACTTGATAATATGTTGAGACTGATCCTGGCTTTGGCTCAGATGAACGAGTGTTTTGTTTGTCTTGACTTTCATATGATGTTTGCTGAAAACTAAAAGCATTCTCTTGACCTGAGGCTAGAAAAATCTGCTGTTGAGGTAGGGTGGAATATTCCTGCTGAGTTTTGGATAAATTCTGTGTAGCTGGATGTGTAGTTTTTGACTGACCATATAAATAGCTAGTGCCTAAACCGACAAAGAATAAAGCAGCAAAACTGACTGTGAGGCGGAGTTTTTGACGCAATGGGAGACTCATAAGCTGGAGAATGAATTTCTACTGGTAAATAATACAAGACTTACGGCGACAAACAAGGTGGAATTGCCTCCAAGTGCATAAGTTGATTTCACTGGCAGCTATTAACTAATTAGGCTGCTCATTGCCTACACTCAAGGTAACTCTCTACCCCCTTAGCTTTAGGTTAAGGGGTTTTTATTTGGCAATAGTAGCAAAGGTGCACGGCGCTTCATATACCCAATCTCGCCTTGTGGCTAACTTTTGCAAGCCTTACTTCGCATCTCATCTACCGTTGTCGCCAATCTAGCTTAAGTCCAACCCACCAAAAGGTTAATAGGGAAAATCCTACTAAAGCAGTCAAATCGACTACCACTTGCCCAGTTATTGGTCCTAGTAAGGTTTGTCGAAGAGCAGATGCAGCGTAGGTTGCAGGGCTTAACCGTCCTATGTATAACAGAATATCGGGTAAACGGTTGTCTGGGATGATGACTGGACCAATAAACAGCATTACCATCGTCAAGAGTAAGCTGAAAGAATCGCTTTCTTGTGGTGTACGAGCATTCGTTCCTATTAGCGCACCAAGTCCGGCAAGGGGTAGCACACACAAGGGTATCACCAATAGAATGATGGGGTTTAAACTCACCGAAAGCTTGAGGAACAGGATACCAAACCCCAGGATGCCTAACAGTGCTGGTAGGGAGAGGAGAAAAAATGCCAGAACTGAAGCAATGATTAAAGCTTCTCGGCGAATTGGTAAAGTAGCATAGTATTCCAAGGTTCCAGAAAATCGCATATAGGCAAATCGATCTGCCATTTTGTTTAAGTTACCGAACATCAGCGTCATCACAAGATTTCCCGTCAGGATGTATCCTAGCGTTTCCTGTCCAGTTCCTTGAGCAAAGCTACCGAGGGCGATGATACTCAGCATCGGAGCAACGAAACTCGTGAGTATGATAGCCCGCCATGACCAACGCCAGTTTGTCAATTCCATCAAGAATAAGTCCATCAGTTGCACAAGAAAAGACGGTGGGTTACGCTTGTTGTGCATAATGCAGATATAAATCTTCTAAGGTTGCTGAGTACAGGCGAAAGTCATCCACCATGTCTAAGTTTAGAGAATTGAGGGACAAAGTGACTTGGTTCCATTCCAACAACACCCGCCAGTGACCGGGTTGCAAGGGAATGAAGGTTAGATCGGGTGGCAGAGTTGGGGGGTTTTCTGGTGAAAAAAAGAGTTCCAAGCGTAGCATTCGGTCAACTTGCTGCTTGAGTTCGCTGGGACGACCTACTGCAACCAGTTCCCCAGAACGCAGAATACCAACTCGTTGGATTGCCTTTTCTGCCTCAATCGCATCATGGGTAATCAGAATAATAGTTGTGCCTTGCTCCTGGTTGATACAGCGCAAATTGTCCCAAACCAGCTTGCGGCGTTGGGGGTCGAGGTCATTTGTGGGTTCATCCAGCATCAGCACAGGTGGCGAACCTGCCATTGCTACAGCTAACCTCAGTAGTCGCCTTTGCCCACCGGATAGCCGGGAACTCGGTTTGTGACGCAGTTGTTGAATTTGCCATAAATCCAGCAAAGCATCACACTCCTTGCGAGCATCGTTGCGGCTCATTCCACGCAAATGAGCAGTGAAGAACAGCGCCTCACCCACTGTCAAATTGTTGAGTGCTCCGCTTTCCTGAGGCATATAGCCGATATTCATTTGTACGAGATGGGGAGCCTTGATGATGTTTTGTCCGAAGAAGGCGATCGCCCCGGAATCAACAGACAACAAATTCACCATCTGGCGTATGAGGGTACTTTTGCCCGCCCCGTTATCGCCCAAAATCCCAAAGATTTCACCTTCATAAATTTGGAGTGTGATGTTCTTATTGGCGGGTTGGGTTTGTCCTGGATAGAATTTCACCAAATTTTGGATGTCGTAGACAATCACGAGTTTCCCTCAAGGAAATCTGAATTAGAAAATACATCTCTCAAGAACATATGACAAAAATCTCATTTTCATCAAAGTAAGCCAGGCTGCATAAGTTGTCAAAAGTCACTGTATTTATATTCAGATGGTTGTTGGAGCAAGGTTATGCGAATCTACTGGAAGCCGATTATTTGTGAGGTGATATTAGAAATTCTGCTAGAGGTAGCCCCAGGCAGCTATGGTATGATGGCGACTATTAGCGAGTATTTGGTGGAATCGACTTGGGAAGCTAGCAGAGCTTCAATTCAACTGGTCTTAGGAATGAATTCCCAACCAGCTTTCCAGTAATGTCTCTAAAAGAGATAAGTGCCATCTGCTCCTCAAAACATTTACGTTACAAGACTTGCAGACAAATTTTGTTTTCCCCCAAAATGAGCTAGTGGCTACAAAAGTTTTTACAATCTTGGATCTACAGGTTCGCTCTCCATCGCTAAAATACCAAAAACGCATTCATGCACGCGACGCAGAGGAGCATGGGCAACAAATCGCTCCAACGCTTCAACACCCAAGGCAAATTCTCGCATAGCCAAAGACCGCTTGAGTGATAACCCACGTTGGCGCAGACGTTGCAAATTCTCAGGCGTTGAGTATTCTGGACCATAGATAATTCGCAGATATTCTCGCCCGCGACACTTAACAGCAGGCTGCACAATACCGCGATTGCCTTTAACAATAAACTGCATCGGCTTAACAACCATGCCTTCACCCCCTGCTGTGGTCAGTTCTTCCCACCAGTGAACCGCTTCTGCTAAACTGCTCGGGTCAGTCAAATCTATCACCTTGTATGCCGTTGCTAGCAGTAGATCCGGGTCACACTGAGCAATTTTCGCTGCTTGCTCCATGTGCCAGCGATGGTCTTTATCTGTGTGGATGGTTCCCTCTGTTGCCAAAATGTGGAAAGGAGCAAGTTTGAGGTCGGATATATCATTCACTGACCAACAATAGCGGCGGTAAGCACTGACGTACTGCTGTGTCATTTCTGCACGTTGTTGAAATTGGCTCAGTTGGGCGCTCACCTCAACACCCCGCTGCTGTGCTTGCTGCAACACACTTACAGCATCCCCAAGAGCAAGGCGTGACGATATCCCAACGGCTGCATATTGTTTCCGCAGCAACCCCTGTGCTTTGGCTGACCAGGGCATGAGTTCGCAGTCCAAGCAAACCCAATCGGTATTGAATGTTTCCCAAAAGCCACTCTGGGAGAGAGCAGCATTGACTCGCGCCAAAAATTCTACCTCTAAGTTTAGATTGTCAAAAAAGCGCCTTCCCGTGCGGGTGTAGCAGATACCAATCCCCTCATTTACCACGCCAAAGCGTTTCTTAGCAACTATTTCATCTCGGCATACAATGACCACCGCCCGTGAACCCATGTGCTTTTCTTCGCAGATAACTTCAGTGATTCCTTGGTTTTCGTAGTAGGCAAAGGCTTGTGTTGGATGTTCTAGATATCCTGTTTCTTGAGATGTCTCCACAGGCGACATAGTAGGTGGCAAGTAAATCAACCATTTGGGATTAGCAGCAAAACGGCTCATCACCTCTAAGGCGGCGATCGCATTTTCTTCTCGTATCTTAATGTTGGGCGAAAGTCGGGTGCTGATGATGCGCTTACCAAGTACATCTTCAATATGAAGCACATCATCTAACTGCTGCTGTAGACTTGTAGAATTCTCGGATGCAACATCTCTACCCAACCCTTTAATAGGTCTAGCAGGTTCGTAGTAAGTGCGCGCAGCAGGAACGCTCACCAGTTCCTTCTCTGGATAACGCAGCGCAGTCAATTTGCCGCCAAAAACACAGCCTGTATCAATATCAATTGTATTATTGAGCCATTCGGCTTCTAAAACAGGGGTGTGTCCGTAGATAACCATCGCCTCACCCCGGTACTCCGCCGCCCAGTTGTAACGAACGGGTAAGCCAAACTCATCAATTTCTCCGGTAGTTTCGCCATACAAGGCAAACTCGCGCACTGCCCCAGATCCGCGTCCCTGCATTTCCTGCTTTAACCCCGCATGGGCAACGACAAGCCGCCCTGCGTCGAGAACGTAGTGACTCACGAGGGAATCGAGAAACTCATACAGTTCTTTAGTAAAGGGTTTGCGTATATCCTCTGGTAACGCCTCAATTTCTGCCAAGGTTTGCTCTAACCCATGATTACTCTTGACATTTTTACCTCGTAATTTCCGCAACAACTTGTTTTCATGATTACCAGGAACGCAAATAGCCGTACCTGCTGCAACCATGTTTCGCACAAGCTTAACTGTATCTAGGATACGTGGTCCCCTGTCTATTAAATCACCAAGAAAAACAGCTTTGCGTCCCTCGGGGTGGTAGTACGTGGGGAAGTGCAGGGATGAGGGGGATGAGGGGGATGAGGGAGAAAAAGAGGTTACTTCGGCAACTTCAGCTACTTTTCTTGTCTCCGTGTCCTTCTCGTAGCCTAATTTCTGTAGTAATGCTTCGAGTTCGTCGCAGCAGCCGTGAATGTCGCCAATGATGTCAAAGGGACCGTGTTCGTACTTACGGTTGTTCCACAGAGGTTGACGCTCAATTTCGACGGCTTCAATTTCCTCTTGGGAATTGAGGACGTAGACGTAGCGGAAGCCTTCTCTTTCCAAGCCTCGCAGGGAACGGCGCAAACATTGGGTGTGACGGCGTACGACATGAGGACCAAACTGGCGATCGCTTCTTTGCTGGTTGCGTTGGTGACACAGTTCTTCTGGTAAATTGAGGGCGATCGCCACGGGAAAACAATGATACTGCCGTGCTAATGCCACGAATCCTTTACGGTCTTCTGGTTGGACGTTGGTAGCATCAATCACCGTCATTTTCCCTGCTGCCAGTCGCTTTGCGGCAATATAGCGTAGTACCTCAAAGGCATCATGGGAAGCAGATTGATTGTTTTCATCATCGGACACCAAGCCACGGCAAAAGTCTGAGGATAAAACCTCAAAGGGCTGAAAGTGCTTGCGAGCAAAGGTCGATTTGCCAGAACCCGAAGCACCAATAAGCACAACCAAGGAAAGTTCGGGAATATTTAATTTCATAATTTTGCGGTCAAGTTCGTCAAATTTCATGGCGAAACACCCCCATCTGCGTAGGAGAACCAACTTCTGGATCTTCGACTCCTACAGGTTGAAACTGCACCGTGTAGCCAAAGCGTTCTGCAACTTGCTTTGCCCAAGTCTCGAATTCTTGGCGTGTCCATTCAAAGCGGTGGTCTTTATGTCGCAGTTTTCCAGCAGGCAAGTTCTCAAATTTAACGTTGTATTCTATATTCGGTGTAGTCACCACTACCGTCTTCGGTTGGGCAAACTCAAACAACACCCGCTCAAAAGCAGCAAGACGTGGTAAGTCGAGATGCTCAATCACTTCAATGACCGTGGCAGCATCGTATCCTTTAAAACGTTTATCCTGGTAAGTGAGTGCGCCTTGAATCAGTTGTAGGCGATTCGATTGGTTGCTAGGTAAGTGCAGGCGGTCTAATCGCTCTTGTGCTACCTCTAGCGCCCGATAGGAAACGTCAACACCTGTAATTTGCTCAAAAAAGCTGTCTTTGAGCAGCATACGCAACAAAGTTCCCTGACCGCAACCTAAATCAATAACTCGTTTTGCACCATTTTCTTTCAAAGCAGCATCTACGGCATTCAACCGCTGCTGCTTTAAGCTCATAGGCTTTTCTACAGCTGCTTCTTCTTCTGCATGGTTTTCTTCAGCACTGTCTGGATCGAGTTCGTCTTCCTCTGCAAGTTGTGCTAAAGCAGCGCGAGTTAAGCGGTGCTGTCGTTTTAAGTAACGACGAGTAATGGCTTCCCGCGCTGGATGCGCCCTTAACCAACCCTCACCATGACGCAGTAGCTTTTCTACTTCGTCATCGTCTACCCAATAGTGTTTATCGTCATCCAATACAGGAATAAGTACGTACAGATGACTCAGCAAGTCGGCAAGGGGTAGGGTATGCTGCAATTCCACGGTGTAATACTTGCTGTCTCCCCAATCAGGAAATTTCTCATCTAGAATGTGATTTTGGGCAGTCACAGTGTAGCCCAACGGCTCAAAGAGCTGCCGCAGGAATCCTTCGCCACCTCGACAAGGTAAAACAGACAATTTCGCAACCAGAGGTAGAGGAGTTTGTGTCAATTCTGGTTTGTCTTTGCAACGACCTGCAAGCGCAGTACTGAAGACTTGGGCGATCGCCACACTTAAAAATGAAGAAGCGACGTAAGGGCGATCGTTCACATATTGTTCCAGATTTGTACTCCGTCCGCGCACCAACTTCACTGGGTCAATATCCAAAAGCAGCGCCGCAGTACATCGTTGCTCACTGGCTTCTGGATAGAAGACGTGCGCTTGTCCAAAAGAAAGAGCAAAAGATTGGCAGCGATCCGGGTGTTTATGCAGTAAGTACCCTAAATCCGTTGCTGGGTAAGATGTGGTCGTAATCAGCAGTAGCATTCACTTGTGCAGAGGTTCACTTTGGCGAGGATAATTATGACTACTGCTCAATGCCAAATGATTACGGAAAAATTTCATGTCTTTTAGGCGTTAATATTATTACTTTGCTTTATAAATTGTTACAAAAAGGCTTTTAATTGAGCTTACGCCATATTTGCCGCTGGCATTGATGATGAACTACCCTATTTTCCTGTTTTTCATTTCATTGATTGTATATGGAATTGAAACACTCTAGATCATTAGGGAGCATCTTGTGACAATCGACACTGATCGCGGTAGCGGCAGGTTTTTTCCTTGAAGATTTCCGTTAATCTTGAACCTACGCACTAAAATTTTTGTTAAGACTGGGAGTGAGGAGTCAAGTGTGGAAGTGTAGTGACGATTGTGGCATTTTCCCTACACCCGTACGGGCGCAAACGATTACACTTTTAGCACGCCAGTTAACTCAACGCGAGGGCAGTGCGTCCTTGCAGGTTTCTGTTATGAGCACAAAGTAGACGCGTAGCTGCTTGTTGTGGGGGTAGCAACTGCCTATTGGCGAACCCCGCTTTCATTACGCTTCCCTTCACCGTACATTCGTTCAAAACCTTCATTTTTCGTTTCACTGCGTAATTCCTGTTCATCAAGACCCCACCTAGTTGCTGTCTAGGTGGGGTTAGATTTGGGCATAATTTTTGTCTAAGTCCCGTTATTACGGTTTTATTAGCGATTAATCCGAATTAAGTCGGTCAAAATGCTATCTAAGCTCCCATTGACTTGAATTTTCTCAATCTTCTCTGCAATTCGCTCCAATACTTCTAATTCCTTCAAACGTAACGCGACGGGGTTATCCTCCATCACCTTGGCAGTATTCAACATACTGCGAGTCGCAGCAGTTTCTTCACGACGACGAACTCCATTTGCTTGGGCTGCTTTTTCGGCTTCCACTACCTTGCCCAAAATCGTCTTAATCTCACCAGGGAGAATAATGTCTTTTACTCCTACCGAATCTACTTCAATTCCATAGTCTGAGGTTTTTTGACGAATGTAATCAAAAATACTTCTATCAATCGCACCTTTATCCTCCAGTAAGGCATCCAAAGTTTTTTCGCCAACAGCACCACGTAAAGCAAATTGTAGCTCTTTGTATAAGTAGCTAGTAATATCTGATAAACGGTTTTTGGCTGTTAGTGGATCGAGTATGCGGTAGCCAGCAGTTAAGTTTAAGCGCAAAGGCACTTTATCTTTAGAAAGAATGTCTTGACCGGATACTTCCATAGTTTGCAGGCGTTGGTCGAAGACTTCCGTTTTTAAAGAACGCCCAAACACCCACCATGCGTGCCTTCCTGGCTGGAGTTGTGTTTGAAACTCTTGATTGATGTACAGTAGCCCCATGTACTGTGCGGGTACTTCACAAATATGTAAACAATTGCGGCTCAAAGTTAAAGTCTCTGGCAAACCGGAAACTAACTCAGCAACTAAGGGAGATGGCAACTTAGCATCGGTGGTGATGTCAATTACCTCTATCTCCACACCTTGCCAAAACAGCTTGCGACTGCATGGCGCTAGGATGGAAACGACTTTACCTTGATAGCGTACAATGGCTACTTGCTGATTCTGTAATTGTACTATTTCGCAGTGAGCGGCTACAAATTCGGGATGTTGCTCAATTAATACATCTTCTAAAGGAAATTGTGGATTAGGTAGAATACGGCTCTGGGTACGGACTGCAACATCTCTATTCACAGCCCAAAAAGCGTACTCGCCTGGTTCTAGCGATCGCACAAAGTTATTCTGCACGTAAAGCAAACCAATCTCATACTCCGGAATTTGGAATTTCTTGATTTCATTCAAGGCAATTCCACGTACTTGCTGTACGAATTCAGTAGGTAATTCCAAGCTTTCATCTAAGTTGAAAAGATGTGATTCTACGTCAATAAAACCACGCCAAAAAGCTCGTAATTGATTTGGTGCAACACTGACCCAATTTTGCCCCAAGCGTACTAAAGCAGCTTGATTGAAAGCAGTCCTGACTACTAAAAGATATTGCTGTAACTCTGCACTATGATTTCGCAGCAACAGTTCCAAGTTCTCTATCTTGAACTCAGGTTGGTTGAGGTCATAAGTTTTTACTTGCCAATGCCGACCAAAATAGGTGTAAGTACCAGGCTGCAAAATTTTTTTAAAATCACTGCGGTGATATAAGATTCCAATCTCGTTTGGCTTGATATAAAAAGTTTTCCAAATGGAAATTTGCATAAATAACTTGGGCAGTTGTAGCCGATGCAGAAGGTTTGATAAAAACATTTATAGATTTGGCGTGGACAATTTAACCCTGTGTTCTTATAAAGAAGCTGTATCTCGTGCATGAGTTAGAGGTAGAGACTCCAGCTTTGTTCTGAATTTGGCACTAAAGGAGTCAATAACTTTTGATCTTTATAATACATATACTACACAATATTTTTAAACTCTGCAAATGCAGGTGTTTACAGTTCAGTTGCGGGCAAATTGCATCTCCTCTCACTGGATTAAGATTGCTGGTTCTTATACCTAGACTACTTAAGAGCAATCTAGAAAAAGACAACAACGCTCAAATATGTCGTTCGGTTTGCCAGTTCCAGAAAACTGGATGTGGAAACCGAAGGAACATACTCAAGTTAGGGAGATAACATCTGCTCTGGCTCCTTCACTGCTACTACCGAACATCATTTATGATGACCAGTAGTAAGCCTGCATCGCAGAGTTTATACTACGTAATTCGCTACCTTCTTTTGGTAGTGTCTTTTGACCCGGACAGGGTTGGCGGAAAGTACAGGAATCGAACCTGGAACACATCGATTATCAGTCGATCGCTCTACCAGTGAGCTAACTTTCGGGAGTTTGATGTAGGAGTTGAACCTACGTCCAGCCGATTGGTTCGGATGCTCTGCCACTGAGCTAATCAAACGATAGAGTAGTGACACATTGCACAAGCGTTACACGTTCAATCCAGAGGTTGGCATGCCAGTTGGGTATACAGAACCCAAACTATAGCTCGGCTTATGTATTACTCCTTGTTACTAACTGTAGCACAAAGCTTAGATGAGATTGCATCCTCACTAAATTCGGAAAGGCTTTTTTCCAACAGGGTATGAAACTCCTACTTAAAAAGCATTCAATAACACGGATGCTTGTCAGGATTTGAATAAATCATCTGCGAAACCTTGGGCGGTTGATCACCAATGTGAAAGGCGCGAACTTGTTCCTCAATCACTCTATCCGTATTTGTCACCCGCACAAATTGCCTTTTGTGTTCTGCCCAAGACTCTACAAGCAATGTTTCCACAAAGCGACTAGGGTCTGATAAATCTTGATACACGCCCCACTGAATCGCGCCATCACGCCGACGAATTTGACTGAGTGTTTGCATCACCTTGGTAAACTCTTCGGCGTTTGCTGGATCAATGCGATACTCCAGGGTAATTAAGACGGGACCATCGTTTGGGCACGGTTCAAAAGCGATGCGTGGCTGCTCCCAGTGCAGGGACGCCTGCAAATCCAATTTTTCAGCACAGCGAAGACGATAACGCACTGTTAGCAAAACACACACAATTAATCCCACAGCAGCACTGGCAAGGGCAATTGAGATACTTGTCCGTTGAGCTATAGTACCCCACAAAAGACTGCCCAGCACCATAGTTCCCTGGAATACTAACAATTGCACAGATAAAGCTCTGGCACGTACCCACGTAGGAACCGCTGTTTGCGCTGCGACATTGAGACTTACCATAACGCTGAGGGACGAAATTCCCACCAGCAGCATCACTACCCAAACCAGTGGTACGATGCGGAAAAATGCCAGCGCCAACATCATCACGCCCATCAGCAGGGAAGACAGCGCCACCACCCTGTCGCTGGAAAGCTTCTGCCGTGCTTTGGGTAAAATGAACGCTCCTGCTAAACCACCTATGCCCCAAAAGCCAAGAACTATACCGTACCCCAGCGCATCCAACTTTAACTCTTGACGTCCCAGCAGTGGTAGTAGAGCAAACAAGGCACTGGCAAAGAAAATATAAGCAAAAGTTCTAATTAGCACAGACTGAAAGACTGGGGCATAACGGATGTAACGTACGCCTGCTTGCATTGCTCCTACGACGCGTTCTGTGGGTAAGGCACTCTTTTCATGCCTGCGTTGCCAGCGATAAATCACAAGTATCACGCTCACAAATGAGGCAGCGTTCAGCAGGAAAACAACACCCGTTCCGGCTGTGGCGATGATTATCCCGGCGATCGCTGGACCAATTGAGCGAGATAAATTAACAACAATACCGCTGAGAGTCACAGCTTGTGGCAGTTCTTCTCTAGGCACGAGTTCGGGAGTGACAGCTTGCCAAACAGGCATATTCATCGAACTGCCGAGACTCAGGGCAAAGGTCAGCGCTAAGAGTATCCACGGAGTTGTGATGTGAGCTATTGTCAGTACACCTAACAAAGTCGCCATAGCGAGCATCCAGCCCTGCGTCCATAGCAACAACTTGCGGCGGTCAACAACATCGGCGATCGCTCCTGCTGGTAACGCCAGCAAGAAAAACGGCAAGCTAGACGCCGCCTGCATCAGCGCCACTAACAACGGTGAATCGGGTGCAAGAGTTGTCATCAACCATGCTGCGCCGACATCGTGCATCCAAGTCCCAATGCTTGACACCGCCGATGCCACCCATAGGGCACGAAACACTGGCTGACGCAGGGGAGTCCACATGGAAATAGCAACTGCTGATGGTGATGTCATAGGGAGATGCAGGAGTAGGGTGGATGGAGCAAGTCAGGGCTATTTCATTTACGCTTGTAACTGCCCTGCAATTCATAATACTCTTAACAAAAATAACTATTTAAGCTATTAAATTTCTTGCAAAAATCCAATTTAAGGGTATTTTGAACCGCAGATACACAAAGCATTGGACGCAGACAAACACTAGTTAATTATCTGTGTCCATCTGTGTCCATCTGTGGTTTGACATTCAAAAAATCGACTTTTGCAGGAGGTCTATTGACTAAACAAAAAAGTTGTTAAATCCTGTAAGATACCTAATCCCCTAAGAGAACCAGAAACTAGGCGAGTTGCCGCAATTGGTTGTTTGAGTAGTCCCATTGCTAAAGGAAACGCCTGTAAAGAACCATCATGAAATGCATTGGTGAGGTTTGGAATATTATGGCATGCGTCGTCGCTGATAACTCGCAGCATTGCTACGGCAATTCCCAACTCATTCAAAACTTGTAAGGCTGCATATCCTTCCATGTCTACAACGTCAGCATTATAAGCTTGACCTAATTGCAGTTTTTCACTGGCAGAATAAATGAGGCGATCGCTCGTCAACCCAATCCCCGTAAAAACTCTGTCTTGTAATTTCTTTTGCAGTATCTCTGTTAACTCTGGATTGCAGAAAAGCTCAGTAGCCTTTTTATTTTCTTCTGCAACGGGATAAACGCAACTTCGATACAGGACAGCCTCCCCAACGCCGTATTTGGGCGACAAACTTCCACATAAACCCATGAGCAAAACTTTAGGTTGCGAATGATGAAAAAGGTGTCCAGCTTGTAGCCATTGTTCTAAATATTTCCTTAATGCTGATGGACCCATAGGAATCGGGAAAACGGGCGGTGTAGGAACTGCAACGCGATTTAATCCTTTGCAAACAGATTTGTACTCTGGTCCTTGAGCAACCAGAATGGCATCAACAGGCATTGTCATTATTCTCTGCCCTATGTTTTTCCATAGTTGAGGCAATTATAGTTTTTCTAGGCGTATTGAGTTTAACAGCGTTACAGCAAGGTACACGACTTATGACAATTCGCACGTTTGTGACTGGTGCTACAGGCTTTGTTGGTGCTAACTTGGCACGGTTGCTTGTACAGGAAGGCTATGCAGTCCGGACGCTAGTTCGTCCTAACAGCCGTTTGGACAATTTACAAGATTTAGACGTAGAGATTGTCAAAAGCGACCTGAACGATCCGGATTTACACCAGAAAATGCAGGGCTGTCAGGTACTATTTCACGTTGCAGCTCACTATTCTCTTTGGCAAGCTGACCGAGAGTTATTGTATCAGAATAATGTCTTGGGAACGCGTAATGTGTTAGCAGCTGCGCGTCAAGCAGGGATTGAACGCACAGTTTATACCAGTTCCGTCGCCGCTATTGGGGTAGGTGAACCAGGGAAGGTAGTCGATGAAACACATCAAAGCCCGCTTGAGGAACTAATTGGTCACTACAAGAAGTCTAAGTATCTAGCTGAGCAGGAAGCCAAACAAGCGGTAAAACAGGGTCAAGATATCGTGATAGTCAATCCAAGCACTCCAATTGGTCCTTGGGACATTAAACCAACTCCTACTGGAGGGGAAATTATTCTGCGATTTCTGCGAAGGCAAATGCCTGTTTACCCAAAGACGGGTTTGAATTTTATCGATGTGCGCGATGTGGCGAGGGGACACCTACTAGCTTTGGATAAAGGAAAAACAGGAGAGCGTTATATATTGGGCAACCAAAATCTTACTCTCAAAGAATTGCTTGATCAACTTGCCGAAATCACAGGTCTGAGTTCCCCTCAAAAATCTATCCCAGGATGGATACCTCTAAGTTTAGCTTGGATTGATGAGCGAATTCTCGCGCCTTTGGGCAAAGCGCCTTCGATTCCTTTGGATGGTGTTCGTATGTCGCATCAACCGATGTATTACAACGCTTCCAAAGCCGTCAGAGAATTGGGTTTACCTCAAACGCCAATTAGAACTGCTTTACAAGACGCCGTAAATTGGTTTGTGGCTCAGAAATACGTTGAGGTAGCATACAAATAGAGACTTTTCGGTCTAACATAACCATACAAAATTGTCATCAGACATTTTGCTTAATTGGTTGAGTGCAGACTGCTGATAGGTAGAGTCCATATCAAGGTGTTGAGGAGAATTATGGGCATTCAATTACAACAAGCTATTGAAATAGGTAAGTATTTAGTGACTCAACGTCTGTTGGGTCGCAAACGTTTCCCTCTGGTTCTGATGTTGGAACCGCTGTTCCGGTGTAATCTGGCTTGTTCCGGTTGTGGAAAAATCCAGCATCCTAAAGAAATACTTAAACAACACTTAACTCCTGAACAATGCTTTGCCGCAGTGGAAGAGTGTGGCGCACCAGTTGTCTCTATTCCTGGAGGCGAACCCCTACTACATCCCCAAATTGATGAGATTGTCCGAGGCTTGGTTGAACGCAAAAAGTTTATTGTTTTGTGTACCAATGGATTGTTGTTAGAGAAGAGCCTCGATAAGTTTCAACCTTCCCCTTACCTGACTTTCAGTGTGCATTTAGACGGGATGCGGGAGCTACACGATAAGTGTGTGGATCGCAAAGGAGTTTTTGATATTGCAATTCAAGCAATTCGTGCAGCAAAAGCGAGAGGATTTCGTGTCGCTACAAACACTACGGTTTTTGAAGGAGCTGATCCTAAAGAATTGCAGGAGTTGTTTGACTTCCTCACGAGTTTGGGTATTGATGGCATGACAATTTCCCCAGGCTACAGTTATGAGTGGGCACCAGATCAAGACCATTTTCTTCAGCGCGAACAAACACGGGCACTCTTCCGGCAAATCTTTGCTCCTATGAAAGCAGGTCAGAAAAACTGGGATTTTATTAATAGCCCACTGTTTTTAGATTTTCTCATTGGTGAGAAAGACTACGATTGTACCCCTTGGGGAAGTCCCAGCTATAGCGTTCTTGGTTGGCAAAAGCCTTGTTACCTTCTCAATGAAGGTCACTACAAGACTTTCCAAGAACTGTTGGAAAAAACAGATTGGAAGCAATACGGTCGTGCTAGTGGCAATCCTAAGTGTGCAGATTGCATGGTACATTGCGGTTATGAACCCACCGCTGCTATGGATGCGATGCAGCCGACAAATATCGGGCGATCGGTGAAGGCAATGTTAGGAATGGGGAGCTAATCTGACGGTTGAGCTTAGTAGATAATTGCACAAGTTCCTAATGTTACACATCTGATTCTATTAGCGTGCCTCTTGCGGAGGAGGCACGCTGCACTAACGTTGATTTCAGTTCCTACAATAGAAGATAGAGGTTTCTGACAACGATTAGGGATTTTGTAATGCCCAAAAGTCTTGCTAACAAAATAGTTGTATTTGGCTTACTTGGTTCTTTGCTAGCACTTACAACTGGCTGTGGGGATGAAAGTTCTAGTGACACGAACTCTTCAGAAGTCAATCAAACAACAGAAATCAGGAATGGTGAAGTTAAACTTAATTGTTCGTCCAACTCACCAGATGATCAAGTGACTACAACCGCGACTGTTAATGGCAGAGAGTACAAATGTGAGAATGGACGGACAGTTAGGGTCAGATAAAGAGCAAGACACGGATAGAGTAAAAAATGTGACAATAGTTTTGGGAAACTAACCGTACATTTGACCTGAAGAATTTAGTTTTCGTTGATGAGTCTGGGGTAAATATAGCTATGATATCAAGCCCGGTTGAATACTTATCATTACCCTAAGAACCCCACCCCCGTAAAGCTACGCTTCACGTCCCCTCCCCGCAAGCGGGGAGGGGCGGCGCGGGGT